>JAIBAF010000027.1 GCA_019695335.1 bacterium | reverse complement strand
TCTAAAAGATCATTGCCGGAAATGTCCGTTTTATTGCCCATACTGGCAAACATTGAAATGCCGAGATTGAGATCACGCGCAATTTCCAAAATGGCTACGCCTAAGGCGCCGCTCTGGGACATAAATCCGATGTTGCCGGGAATCGGCTGCGTCGGTGCGAATGTAGCATCCAGTTTAATGGCAGGGTTTGTATTGATCACGCCCATGCAATTGGGACCAATCATGCGCATCCCGTATTTTAGTAATACCGAAAACAATTGTTTTTCGCGCTCCAATCCTGTTTCTCCGATTTCTTTGAAACCGGCTGTTATGACCACGAGTCCTTTGATGCCTTTTTGGCCACATTCTTCAGCAACCTGCAAAACGAATTTGCTCGGCACAACGATAATGGCCAGATCGACCGGGTCGGGAATTTCCATTACCGATTTGTAGCATTTGATGCTGTGAACGACTTTGGCCTGCGGATTGACCGGAAAAATCGGACCTTGAAATTCGTACGCGATAAGATTACGAACAATTTCTTTTCCAATGGTACGATCTTTACTGGATGCGCCGATGACGGCGACCGATTGGGGACGAAAAATGGCGTCGAGTGCGTGCATAGTGAAACTCATTAAGGTTTAGGTAATTTATGGGTACGTGTTATTATAACGTTTATTTTGGTTCGTAGTAATAGTATTTTCATACGACTTTATTTCAAACATAAGCAGGATAATTTTATGAAGTTCCTCATCCTTAGCTTTTTACTTTTGCCATTTACGAATTTGTTTCTTACTGCGCAAACACAAATTGTTCTTCTCGGCACAGGCACGCCCAATGACGATCCGGAACGATTCGGTCCATCGATGGCTATTGTGGTCAATAACACGCCGTATGTAATCGATTGCGGACCCGGCGTGGTTCGCCGGGCAACGGCCGCTTATAAAAAAGGCATAACGGGTTTGGAAGTTTCCAAATTGAACCGCCTGTTTATCACACATCTTCATTCGGACCATACGTCAGGCTATCCTGATTTTATTTTTACGCCGGCTGTACTTGAGCGAAGCGAACCCTTGCAAGTCTTTGGTCCGGACGGGATCAAGGCCATGACGGGCCATATTATGAAAGCTTATGAACAAGACATCGATATACGGATTAACGGATTGGAACACGGTAAACAAGCGGCGTATGAAGTCAACGTTACTGAAGTTAAGCCGGGTGTGATTTACAAAGATTCTAATGTCACGGTCAAAGCGTTTTTGGTAAAACACGGTTCGTGGAAGGAAGCGTATGGTTACCGTTTTGAAACGCCGGATAAAGTGATTGTCATTTCCGGCGATTGTACGTTCAGTGAAAGTGTGATTGAAAACGCCAAAGGTTGCGATGTGTTGATTCATGAAGTTTATTCCGCAGATGGATTGACGCGGCGTCCGGCGAAATGGCAAAAATATCATTCGCAGTTTCATACGTCAACTACCGATGTAGCCAGGATTGCTTCCGTTGTGAAACCGAAACTGCTGATCCTCACGCATCAATTGATGTGGGACGTCCCTGAAGAATCACTGATCGACGAAGTCCGCAAGGGGTACGACGGAAAAATCATTTCCGGTCACGATCTGGATATCTATTGATTTCAAATCCTCTCAAATTTCGCCGTAAAGTGCCGCAAAAATTTCGGTTCATACGTAATCCGTAAACCGCGCGTGTGATCACGGTCTTTCAAGACGTTTTCAAATACTTCAATCGCATAGTCAATGTGGCTTTGGGTGTAGACTCGTCGCGGGATTGCGAGCCGGACAAGTTCCATCGCTGCCGGAATTAATTTCCCATTCGTATTATATTTTCCAAACATTACTGAACCGATTTCTACTGCTCGAACACCACCTTTAAGATAAAGCTCACACACCAACGCTTGACCCGGGTACTGTTCAACCGGAATGTTCGGATAAAATGCTTTGGCGTCGATGTATACGGCGTGGCCGCCTATAGGCCGTACAAGCGGTACGCCAAGTTGAGTCAGCTTGTCACCGAAATATTGTGTACTCCTGATTCTGTATTTCAAATAATGAGCGTCAAACACTTCTTCAAGCCCGACGGCAATGGCCTCCATGTCGCGGCCGGATAATCCTCCGTAAGTCGTATATCCTTCCGTAATGATCAATAAATTGGTACACGCATCCGCGAGTTCTTTATTTTTCAACGCAAGAAAACCTCCCATATTGACTAAACCGTCTTTTTTTGCGCTCATGATACAACCGTCGGCCAAGGCGAACATTTCCTGGGCGATCGTTCTGAATTTTTTGTGCGAATAGCCTTCTTCGCGATGATGAATGAAGTACGCATTTTCTGCAATACGGCAAGCGTCGATAATAAAAAGAATATGATGTTTTTTACAAATCCGGCTGACGGTCTGAGCATTTTCCATACTGACCGGCTGACCGCCACCGCTGTTATTCGTCACAGTGAGAATAACTGCAGCAATATTGGATGCGCCGTGCTTGGCGATCAAGGCTTCGAGAATCTGTGTGTCAATATTACCTTTGAAAGGATGTTCCAGCGCAGGATGTTTAGATTCTTCAACAGGACAATCGATGGCTGTTGCGCCGGAGAACTCAATATTGGCGCGTGTAGTATCAAAGTGCGTATTGCTGATAAAATATTTTCCTTTGCCACCGAGATAGCCGTACAAAATCCGCTCGGCGGCGCGGCCCTGGTGGGTCGGTAAAATATACGGATAACCAGTAAGGTCATGAATTGTGCGCTCCATCAATTCCCAGCTTTTGGCGCCAGCATAGGATTCATCGCCCTTCATCATGGCGCTCCATTGCCGTGCGCTCATGGCCGAAGTACCGCTGTCGGTCAGAAGATCGATCAAAACATGTTCTGATTTGAGTAAAAAAGGATTGTAATGTGCGGCTTCCAGATATTCGTGGCGTTCTTTTTCATTGGTCATGTAAACCGGTTCGACCATTTTTATCCGAAACGGTTCGATAATCGTCTTATATCGCATAAAGCCTCGATTCGATTAAGTGGAGTGATGAATATCGTATTCAAATTCCGGTGTATCCCAAATCGCCTCGTAACCTCGATTCTTGAGCATGGTGGCAATTTGTTTGGGAGATCGGTTGTCAGAAATTTCAAATTGTTCTAGCGATGACGAAAATAATGCATACCCGCCCGGATTGGTTTTCGAACCGGCGCTGAGCGATGTGACACCGAATGCAAAAGCTTCATCACGGAAATGCGCCTGTTCCCGCGTAGACAGCGACATTTCCAGGTTCGGATGGCACAAACGGTAGGCACACATCAATTGCAGTAACTGCTGATCGGTGATCGTCACATTCGGTATTATACTGCTTTCGGCCGGGCGCAAACGCGGAAATGAAATTGAACGGCGCGTGTGAGGGTATGTCTCTTCGATATAATGGAGATGCAATGCTGTAAAATATGCGTCGGTACGCCAATCCTCCAATCCTATCAACGTTCCAAGCCCGATTTTTTCAATACCGGCCAAAGCAATCCGGTCAGGCGTTTCCAGGCGATAATAAAAATGCGATTTCATCCCTTTAGGATGATAGAAGCGGTAATTCTCACGCCGATAGGTTTCCTGGTAAATATAGACGCCGTTAACGCCCTCGCCTTTGAGCGCCGCGTATTCGTCAAGAGTCAAAGGCTGCACTTCAATGGAAATTTTATTGAAATACAGACGTACGAGCTTAACGGCCTCGGCTAGATAGTTTGAGTCCGCATGACGCTTGGATTCGCCGGTCAGTAAAAGGATGTTGCGAATTCCGTGGTCGATCAGCACTCGAAGTTCACGAACGATCTGGTCAGCATTCAAAGTAATTCTTTGAATACGGTTATCAATTCGATATCCGCAGTACACGCAGCCGTTGTCGCAGAAATTTGATAAATAAAGAGGGGCATACAATTGAATCCGTTTTCCAAAATGTTGTTGAGTCATCGATCGGCTTTGCTCGAGCATGACAGGAAGGTAGGGCGCAGCTGCCGGTGAAACGAGGGCCATAAAATCCAGCAGGTCCCGTTCCGTATGTTGCAATGCACGTTCGACGTCGTCAGAACTTTGGGAATAGATCCGGTTATGGATATCATTCCAATCGTGCCAGTCGAATGTTTGCCGAAAACTCATGGTTGCAATTTTTTAAGGCCGGATCAGTTCTTCCATTTTTTCAACGGATAAAAATTGAATACGGTTATTCCGAATAGCGAGAATTTTGTCGTCAGACATTTTCTTTAATTGAACGATCAGAGCGCCCGGATCGGCGTTGACAAAATTTGCGAGATCATCCGTAGCAATCGAGACATTTAATTCATCCTGATCATTAAGCCCGTATGCCTGCTTCAGCATTAATAACATATCGGCCAAGCGGCCCGGGAGCGATGTTTCAGCGGCAAATTTGATTTTCTTTTCCATAAAGTCGATTCGGTCGGAAAGAAATTTCATTACACGCAACGAAAACTCCGGATTGCTTTTCATGAAATTGATGAAATCTTCTTTGGCAATGTAACAAACGGAAGATGCTTCGAGAACGTGCGCTGAATTGTGATAGGGTTGCCGCGTAACGGTAGCCGGTATTCCCAAGAGATCGCCCGGTTTAGCAAACTGTAAAATTCTCTCGACTCCTTTTACGTCTTTACGTGTAATTTTTATCACACCTGAGTAAACGCAAAATACACCCCGGGGTTCATCGCCTTCATGAAACATCACGGCGTTTTTTTCAAATTTTTCTACGGTTTTATTTTTTAAACCGGAATCCAACGCCTTCAGATCACAAACAGTGAACATCGTGTCCGGCATAACGGGACACGTCGAACAGATCAATTCACTTGGTTCTGATTTTGTTTTCATTGCACCCATCCTTTTTTATTCACAGCAACTTGAAACATGTGACGCTTTTTCAAGCGGCGTTTTCGGGCTTACGTAAGGAATACCCAGATTCAAACCTCGTAATATCAGCAAAATCGCGACGGTGGCCATGCCCACAGGGATCAGTCGCACCAACGTCCGTCTGAGCGTTAAACCAATAGACTGCCTGACCGCGTAAATGATTACCAACATCGGCATAGTGCCCAAACCAAAAAGGCCCATATATGCAAAACCATTCCATGCCCCGCTCGTAACGATGGCTCCGGCGAGAGCCATATACACCAGACCGCAAGGCAGGAAACCATTTAAAATGCCGATTGTAAAAAATGAACCGTACGAGCGGCTGCTCCATAATTTTTTAAAAATATTTCTAAATCTTTGGAAACGGCCGCCACTGGGCGAAAAAAGGAAGGGTTCGTAAAACTTTTTCGGAAGGAAAATAACGATCAGCAATAGGCTTCCAACGATAACGGATAAAATCTGTTGATACCCTGCCAGCCGGATGGTCGCACCCAATCCTCCGGCCACCAAACCCATCATAGCATACGTCAGCATTTTGCCGGCATTGTACGTCAGGCTTTCAGTCAGCATCGACCACCGGCTCGGCGATCCGTGCGGTAATGCTAAAACTAACGGGCCACACATACCTGCGCAATGAAAGCTGCCCAACACGCCTAATATAAAACCGGCTAAAATTTCCATGCACGTTCCTATTGTAGAGTTAAAATTTCTTCGTTGTAATAAGTGGCGGAATCCGCGGCCCAGCGAATTTGCATTTTCCAAAGTCCTTTAAAGAGGCGGTCAATCGATATGGATTGAGCCGCCGCTGCATCGACTTTGATCGGAACCACATAGTCGCCGTTGGAATTTGAAGGACGATAAAAAGTGACGCTTCCGCTGATAACCTGATGCTTCATCGATGAGGGAAATTGAAGCAGCACGCTTTTATTTTTTAATTCCCAGCGTAGCGGTTCCGATAAAGCTTGGGTACGTTTGACCATATCGATATGCTGCTGATAACGCACTTCATTGTCATAATAATTTGGCGCAACAAGTTCGACGGTTTGAAAACGCGAAAAAATCAGGAAGCCGATCATGCTTAGAGCGAATCCTGAATAAAGAATTGCAATACCGATACCCCAGTTTAATTTCATGGTTAATCCTTATTTCTTGATACCCGGCATCGGGCCAATAAAAGCTGTTTGGATTTCTTCTAATTTTATACTGCCACTGTATAAGCCTAACTTGATTGGTGTATTCGGTTTGGTTACTGAAGAAGCTTTCAATTCAATAATAAATGTAACTTCAATCAGAGCATCCGGAGGCAGTACAAGATCGTCGTAACCAATCAATTTGACGACACCCTCCGCATTCTCGAGTTTGATAGCCATCGGCAGACTGTTGAAAGTTTTGTTGACAATATTAGCCGTGTATAAATTCGAAATGTTGCCGTTTTCCGAAACTTGATAAAGCGAACCTTTTGCACGCAGTACGGTTGCTTCGATATCGTTACGCGTTAGCAATAACACAGTGACGATCGAAAGTAATACCGTTAAGATCGCCGAATATAAAATAATTCGAGGCGTGATGCCGAATTTTTGTCCTTGAGCAATTAAATTGATCGATGCATAACGGATCAGTTTTTTTGGACGTTTAATTTTTTCCATGACGGCGTCGCAGGCATCGATGCAGGCGGTACAATTCACGCATTCAAGTTGGGTACCGTTGCGAATATCAATGCCGGTTGGGCAAACTTGCACACACAGTTTACAATCGATGCAATCTCCCAAGTGCTCGGAACTATTTTTAGTGACGGCTCCTCGCGGCTCACCGCGTTTAAAATCGTAGGCTACGACAATAGAATTTTTGTCCAATAACACCGACTGCAACCGGCCATACGGACAAACATAAATACATGCTTGCTCGCGGAAACGGGCGAAGATACCGTAAAAAATCAAACTGAATGCCGTCATGAAAAACAATCCTACCCAATGTTCCTGCGGAGGATCGATAATGATTTTTCCAAGCGCATCGACGCCGATAATGTAAGCCAGAAGTATATTGCCGACGACGAACGACAATACGAAGAAAATGATATGCTTGATCGTTTTCTTCAGAATTTTTTCCGGTGTATTGGGAGATGCATCCAAAGTGCGTTGTTGAGCGGCGTCGCCTTCGATCAGGTATTCGATCTTACGAAACACCATTTCCATGAACACGGTTTGCGGACATGCCCAGCCGCACCACACACGCCCAAAAACCGCTGTAAACAGCACGATAAAAATAATAAGGCTGAGAAAAGCGAGCGCGAAAATGTGAAAATCCTGCGGCCAGAACGCCAGTCCAAACAAGATAAATTTGCGTTCGACAACATTCAGCAGCACGAACGGATGGCCATTGTATTGGATAAACGGTACACCGATCATAATAGCAATGAGCAATACCGAAAACCATGCGCGTAAACGATGAAACGTACCTTTAGGTTTCTTGGGATAGATCCAAATGCGATGGCCGCTTTTATCGATATTGGCGACACGATCACGGAATGCTTCCGGCGATTTGGCCTGTGTCGCATCCGCTTGTTGGTCTAATTCTGTCATGCGTTTCCTTTAATAGGCATAGGCGAGGGTGATTTCGAATTGTGCAGCAGATATTCGATTCCAGCGCCCATAACTTCTTTCCACGCTCTCTCAAGCTTAAAATTATACTGCGGATCATGTTTTTTTAGCGTTTGAAGCAGGCTATCGAGCCAGTAATCATAATATTCTTCCGTCACATTCAACTGCCGGTGAATTTTCGAAATATGATCCAACGCGATTTTGCCGATGGCATTACCGCCGGCAAACATGATCATCATCGTTACGCCTTTGTCCAAAAGTTTTTTTTGTTTTTCCATATCCGACTTACGAAACATATACGCGATTTGAGGAGAACGGCTCATAAATATATCGTAAAAATCGTCGAAAAATTTTTTCCTTATCGCGCATCGTGAGTAACTGTCGTGTACGATGTCATAATAATGAAGTGCTTCCATTTTAGTCGTCCTGTTCAATTTCTTAAGCCTCTGAAAGATTCAAAGGTTATTCTATCAGCTTATTTTGCCAATGTTCCTTGAGGTGCTTTGGCGTTAGGCGGATTTGTTCCGTGCAACGTCATTACATAACTTCCAACATGGAGCATTTCTTCTTGTTTCAGTATTTTGCCCCACGCCAGCATGCCTTTTTCGGGAACGCCTTTAATAATCGTTTTCATGATATTATTAATACCGTTGCCATGAATCCAATAGTCGTCGGTCAAATTGGGTCCAATTCCGCCTTCGCCTTTTTGCCCGTGGCACACGACGCAATTTTTCACCCAGACTTCATGGCCTTTTTGCAACGCCGGTTGATCGGTCAGCGCCGTAAAATCGTAGACGATTTCTTTTTCTTCTTCTTTGGGTTTGAGAACAACGCCTGATAGCATCGACTTAGGCGTTATCTCCGGACGGTTGGAATAATAAGGATTCCGATAACCCGGTAGAATTTCGGCGTGAACGTAGCCGGGGTCTTTTTCTTTGATCCATGTTTGATCGTATTCTTTTTTGAACTCATCGAAGGAACGATCGCCGATTTCAAATACATGGTAATATAAAACGTATACCACGCTCCAGACGATCGTTATGAAAAACAAATTGACCCACCACGGCGGCAAAGGATTATCATATTCCCGGATGCCGTCGTAATCATGATCGAATAATTTATCTTCAACTTTAGCCATGGATTTTTCCTCCGTTGTTGGATGACATGATAGGATGATCGAGCGGCATTTCTTCCATATATCGCACATGCGTGCGATCCATACGTACCAACCACATAATAACCAGCATAAAAAACGTGAAAAAAATCAGTAATGCCAGTATCGGGAAGAATGCAACGCCATCGATCAGTTCAAAAACATGTTTATACATAAATTCCTCATTATTTCTGAGTTGCGCGAATATCGGTTCCCAAGCGTTGTAAATAGGCAATCAACGCAATAATTTCTTTATCGGACGTGATCGGAATACCGGCCTGCTGTAATTCAGTCGCAATTTGTTCCGCTTGCGTAGCCAGTTCTTGCTGTGCAATCTGATCGTACCCTTCTTCGTATGGTACACCGAGTTTTTGCATAGCGCGGATTTTGCCCGGCGTCAGCGAGACATCGAGCGTGTTGTCATTCAACCAAGGGTAAGGCGGCATGATCGATCCCGGCGACATGGTTCTTGGGTCCAACATATGATGGTAATGCCATGCATGCGGATATTTTCCGCCGATACGATGCAGATCGGGTCCGGTGCGTTTTGAACCCCATTGGAACGGATGGTCGTACACGAATTCGCCCGCTTTGGAATAAGCATCCGGATAACCTCCATAACGTTCAACTTCCGATCGGAAGGGGCGAACCATCTGTGAATGGCAGACATAACAGCCTTCGCGGATATAAATGTCACGGCCTTCGAGTTCGAGCGGCGTGTACGGTTTGACGCTGGCAATGGTTGGAATATTGGATTCTACGACGAATGTCGGTATCAATTCGAAAATTCCGCCGACTAAAATCACCACGAGCGAAGCCACGAGGAATGGAATGGGTTTTTTCTCGATCCAATGATGCCAGTGCCCATTGGACGAAGCGCCGTGTTCATTCGTTAATGCAGGAGCCTGTGCTTCTTCATTGGCAACGAATTTTCCTTGTTTAATGGTTTTGTAAACATTGTAGAATAATACGAAAATCCCTGCGAAATACAATGTTCCGCCAATAGAACGGATCACATACATCGGAATGATCTGGGTAACCGTTTCGAGGAAATTCGGATATTGCAGAAAACCTTCCGGTGTAAATTGTTTCCACATCAATCCCTGGGTAATGCCGGCCCAATACATCGGTACGGCGTAAAAAATAATTCCAAGGAAGCTGATCCAGAAATGAGCATTTGCCAGTTTATTGGAATAAAGATTTGTGTTATACAAACGCGGGATCAGCCAGTAAACGAGACCAAACGTCAGAAAACCGTTCCATCCCAATGCGCCGATATGTACGTGGGCAATGGTCCAGTCGGTGAAATGCGATAACGCATTGATACTCTTGACGGAAAGCATCGGGCCTTCAAACGTCGCCATGCCATACGCGGTTATGGCAACGACCATAAATTTGAGCACAGGTTCTTCGCGAACTTTATCCCATGCGCCGCGCAGTGTTAGTAACCCGTTTAACATGCCGCCCCACGAAGGAGCGATCAACATCACAGAAAAAACCGTACCGAGTGACTGAGCCCAGTCAGGTAATGAGGTGTAGAGCAAATGATGCGGTCCCGCCCAGATATATAAAAAGATCAATGCCCAGAAGTGAATGATTGAAAGGCGGTACGAATAGACCGGTCGATTCGCAGCCTTGGGCATAAAGTAATACATCAGTCCGAGATAAGGCGTGGTTAAGAAAAAGGCCACGGCATTATGACCGTACCACCATTGTGTCAATGCGTCCTGTACGCCGGCAAATATGGAATAGCTTTTTGTCCAGCTTACAGGTAATTCAAGCGAATTGACAACATGCAGTACCGTCACCGTTACCCATGTCGCAATGTAAAACCAAATGGCGACATACATGTGCCGTTCGCGGCGTTTGATGATCGTGCCGAACATGTTAATGCCGAAAACGATCCAAACAAGCGCGATGGCAATATCAATTGGCCATTCGAGCTCTGCGTATTCCTTACTTGTCGTAATACCGAGCGGAAGCGTAACGGCTGCCGCAACAATAATGAGTTGCCATCCCCAGAAATGCAAATGGCTCAACGTATCGTTGAACATTCGCGCTTTGCACAGCCGCTGAAGGGAATAATACAATCCCATAAAAATACCGTTGCCGACGAATGCAAAAATGACGGCATTGGTGTGCAGCGGACGGAGGCGGCTGAACGTAATGTAAGGAATGCCGAAATTAAACTCCGGCAAATACAATTGAATTGCAATGATCAGTCCGACCAACATACCGACGGCGCCCCATACTATCGTGGCAATCGTGAAGAGGCGGACGATGTTATTGTCGTAACTGAACGTTTGCAAGTTACCCGCAACTTGGACGTTACGGGCGACGGATTCTTTCTCCATATGTTATTTCTCCTTCTCCGAATTGGAATTTAATGGGGAAGAGGGTTTATTTTTTTCATCCATAAGTATGCGTACCGAGGGAGCGTAAGTATCTTCAAATTGACCGTTTCTAACCGCCCACAAAAACGCAATGAGAAATCCTGTGGCAACGGTTAGGCTAACGGCAATGAGTACAATAATAACGCTCATAAATTTTAATTCGTATGATTGACAACTGATGACTCAACAGCGTCCATCGAATTGAGTTTATTTTTTTTCGCTGACCATGTTACAGCCAGTACGGTGAAACTGACTACAGAAATGGCGCTGATCGGCATAATGACCGCCGCGATGACCGGCGCGAGAAGACCTTGTACTGCAAAACTCAACGCTATAAAATTATAAGTCAATGTGAGTGCAAACGCGGCGTATACAATTTTCTTGCTGCGTTTGGCCAGTGTGATAAAACGAAGTAACGTTTTTAACTGGCTCGTTTCCATAATGGCATCGCTGCTCGGCGTAAATGAAGCCGTATTTTCCGTAATGGCGATACCGACGTCGCTTTGTTTTAACGCGCCTGCATCGTTAAGGCCGTCGCCGATCATCATCACGTGATGTCCTTCGGCTTGAAGCTGGCGCACGTAATTTAATTTGTCGATCGGCAGTTGATTAAATTTCATCTCGGCGCGATGACCAAAAAGTTCCTTCAGTGATTCGCTTTCACGATCATTGTCGCCCGAGAGTATAACAACCCGTATGGATGCCGGCAGCGACACGGCTAATTCTTTTGCTCCTTGCCGATATTCCGATCCGATCGAAAACCAACCTTTCACTATGTAGTTTATGGCAACAAATACGCGCGTACCGGCGTCGGTCGCATGGGACTTCATTTCATTACTACCGCTGATCCAACGGTAAGAACCGATTTGTATTAATTTGTTTTGAATTTTGGCCTGCACGCCGCAACCCTGGATTTCTTCAAAATTTTCAATAGGCTGTAGTTCCACTTCCGACAAGGATTCGAAGATCCGGCGGCTCATCGGATGCGTAGACTGGCGGGCAAGCGATTTGACCAGCGATTGTTCTTCGTGTGTCAATGCGACGCCTTCATATTTCAGTGTGCCGGTTTGCGTCAGCGTCAACGTCCCGGTTTTGTCGAACACCATTGTGTCGACGGTCGCCAAACGTTCAACGACTTTTTCATTTTTCAAAAATAATTTATTGGAGGCGAATACGCGTAAAGTTGTACCAAAAGTGAACGGTACGGATAACGGTAATCCGCAGCCACACGAGACGATGAGTACGGATGTAAAAACATTCGCCGCCAATGAGGGTTCGTAAATAATCCAAAAGATTGCCGTTAATAAAGCAATAGCCAGAATACTGAACGTGAAATAATGAGCAACTTTTTCGGAAATTGTTGTAATGCGGCTTGTGTGGCGGATGAATATGTCCTGATTCCATAGCTGTGTCAGATAACTTTGCGACACGTCTTTGATGACCTCAATCTCGATCAGGCCGCCGGTTTGTTTGCCGCCTGCAAACAATCGTTCGTTTTTTGTAACGCGTACCGGCGCCGATTCTCCAGTGACAAAACTATAATCGATCAACGCTTCGTCGCTCAGCAAAATGCTGTCGGCAGGGATCAGTTCGTGATGACGTATCAAAAGCTTGTCGCCAATACGGATATCGTCGATAGGAACGCTTTTTTCAGAGGAAGGTTCTTTTCGGATGACAGCGATAGGGAAGTATGAACGATAATTCCGCTCAAAAGATAATGAATGAAACGTTTTTTTCTGAAAAATTTTGCCAAGTAGTAAAAAAAATGCCAAGCCGGCGAGAGAATCGAGATAGCCCGAACCGGTTGCCGTGATAATTTCATAGATGCTGCGCAGAATTAACGTCGAAATACCGATGGCAATAGGAACATCCATGGTAATAACTTTTTGACGAATACTTGTTATAGCGGATTTGAAATAATCACTTATGCTGTAGAGCACCGGCACACTCAATGCGATACTGAGATATCCGAAAAATGCTCGGAAATCAGCATCCAACGTACCGCCAGATAAATATTCAGGCAAAGCAATCAGCATGATGTTGCCGAAACAAAAAGCGGCAATACCCAGCTTGATGTAGAGAGAACGTTCGACGACTGCACGATTGGGACGATCGTTTTCGGTTTGCGAAAAATCCGGTGTATATCCGATGGCCGCGAGTAATTCGGCTACGGCACGCAGCGACGTTTTGGTTTCGTCGAAAGTAAGGGATACTTCCTTGCGTAAGAAATTAACCTGAGAATTTAAAATACCAAGGTCGAGTTTAGTCAAATTTTCCAAAAGCCAGATACAGGCGCTGCAATGAATTTGCGGGAGAAAAAGCGTCACTCGGGCAAAGTTGTCTTGGCGGAATTGGATGATTTTTTCCAGGATAGTTGGATTGTCGAGATACTCGAATCGAACGTCTTTGGAAGCTATCGGCGTAATACGTCCTTCTTCGGTAAACGCATAATAGTCGGTCATGTCGTTGTCGGCGAGTAATTGATACACCCAGCGGCATCCATTGCAACAGAAAATTTTATCTGCAACGGCAATCGTCGAGTCTTCACAGCGTTCACCGCAATGAAAGCATGCGACGGTTGAATCTTTTACTCCGACCTCCGTCACATCGGTCTGGGTAATAGAAATCACTTCGCTTTGTTTTCTGTCACTCATAGCGTTTTAAATCGGACGTGTGGTTACGTCCTGAAAAATCCAATGCAAATTACATTAAGTTCTTAAAAAAATAAGAGGATGGCTATGCTTTTCCAATGACCAACTTCAGAGGAAAACATGATTTTTGTCATGTTTTCCGATGATGGCATATGACTAATCATAAATTTCGTATCTACATACACATATCGTACAAAAATAAACCCTTGCTTTTACCTCAAAGATTAGCGTTATTGCTTGCGACCTTGTTCTTACCTTTTTTCCATCCCTTGCTCATCAATGAGCCGAAAGATAAGCTTCTATAACCTGGAAGTTGAATTTCTGTTTTCTTAAAGAGCACAAATCAAAAAAAATTACTGGTAAAGCCACTTTCCATTTTTATAAAACAGGAGGATTCTTATGAATCTTATTCGGCTATCTTGCATTTTTTTATCGCTGACATGGGTTTTAAGTTTAAGTGCACAGCAATGGGTTCCTTATACCGGAACAATTCCGGCCGATGCCGTTGTTGGAGGAACTGAAAACGGAAAGCCGTTGTACGTCGGACGCGTCCCATTCAAAGGAGGAATTCATCCGGGCAAAATTCTTCCGGGCGGTATTTGCAATATCGGTTGGGGTGGAAAGGAATATTCTTTTAACCAAGGATTTGAGGTTCTGGTCGCTCCGCCGAATTCTACTGCCTGGGTAGAATATAAAGGCAAAGTGCCAACCGATGTCGTACTCGGTGGGTACAATGATGCCAGCAAAACCCCGCTATATGTGGCCAAACATGCTTACATGGGCGGAGAGCATCCCGGAAAACTTTGGGCAAACGCTTGCAATATTGGTTACGGCGGCGCAGAAATCGTTCTCAAGGACAAAATTTTTATTTTAGTTTCGGTTAAACCTTCCGTGTCGATGACCGAAGGTTTTTCGTCAAAAGGACAACAAGGTCAATACACTTCATGGAGTGAAAAATGGCAATTACCCGTTCCGGGAAAATCGGCCATTCTTTTCAAAGCAGCCGCTAAAAACGATATTCACATTGCGATTTCAGACGCGATGGCGACCATCGATCCGATGTATGAAATTGTTATCGGCGGTTGGGGCAATACCAAAAGTGTCATTCGCCGGAACGCGCAGGGGCAATCGATCCAGGAAGCCGCCGGAGCCGTGCGCAAGCCGAGCGTTGCGGACGATTATTGGGTGATGGTCGATAAAGATAAAGGAACTATTTCGGCCGGTTACGGTACTACGGCCGGACAAAATGTGATCATCGAAACAAAAGATTATTATTTCCTCAGCAGTGTGAAGTATTTTGCCGTATCGAGTTGGGACACACCGATCGAATATTCCAATGTTCGTTCGATGCCGCTGGCCGGCGAAAAGTCAGCCGGAGTATACGTACGTACGATAAGTGAAGAATATTTCCCGGGTCAAACCGTTGTCGTGGAATACAATGACTTTCCGGACAACGGGAGCGCATGGATCAACATCGTTCCAAAAAACACGCCGGATACCGAATGGGGCAATTATCAACATACGAATGGAAAATCCGGCAAACTCGAATTTGAATTTGTATTTAATCCTGGCGACTACGAAGTGCGCGGATATTTCAGCGGTACCGATTATACAGTGAAAGCACGGCATTCGTTCAGAGTGGTCAGCGGAGGACAATAGCTGTAATTCTGCAATTTTAAAAATTACGAATAGATTTCACTAGAGCGGAACAATGTTCCGCTTTTTTTTCGGTTTCATTGAAAAAGAAATTTCCAATTGCGAAATCAAAAAGCATTGTTTACAATAACAGATAACGGTTGCACTGAATCAGTATCGAGGAGAACACGCATTGAACGATGCCATGAAAAAATTTCCAATTATCTATGAGACGCCGGTTGCCTGGGGTGAGATGGATGCGCTGGGACACGTTAATAATATTATTTATTTTCGTTATTTTGAATGTGCACGTGCAAAATATTTTGATGCGATGGGAGTATGGGACTATATCAAATCGCACGGCATTGGCATGATCCTTCATTCAACGGCGTGTCGTTTCCGAAAGCCTATATCGTATCCGGACAAGGTTTCTGTCGGAACACGTACGACCGAGGTTGCCGAAGATCGTTTTGTGATGGAGTATGCCGTCTACAGTCATACGATGCAGGCGATTGCGGCCGAAGGCTCAGGCATTATTGTGGTCTACGACTACAATAAAAATCAAAAATGCCCGATGCCTAAGGAATTAAAGGAAGCCATTGAACGGATCGAAAATATAACTATCCCGTGAACTTATACCCAAGTCTATGGATGGTCACGAAATATTGAGGATGTTTTGAATTAGGTTCGAGTTTTTGACGCAGCCATGCTATATGAACATCCACGGTTCGCGTCGTAATATTTTCATCGTAGCTCCACACATGTTCAAGCAGTTCATTGCGAGTAAGAGTTGCGCCGCGGTTTTCAATCATATATTTTAACAAACGATATTCTTGCGCCGACAACTCGATCAATTGCCCGTCTTTTTTAATTTCGGCCTTTCTGAAATTTACTTCGACATTTCCGAAAGTAAATCCCTCACCGGATGGCGTTTTGCTGTTTGGTGCACGTCGCAGCAACGCTTCGACGCGTGCCAGTAATTCGCTCATGTCAAAAGGTTTGGTCAAATAATCATCGGCTCCGAGTTTAAGGCCGACCACTTTGTCGGTAATCTGTCCGCGAGCCGTAAGCATGAGAATGGGCGTCGTGTTACCGGCGGTGCGCAAGTCACGGCATACGTCGAAACCGTTTTTTTGAGGGAGCATGACGTCGAGGATAATGGCATCGTACGATGAAGCGGTAGCCTTGGTCAATCCGGCGACGCCATCCGAGGCCGTATCGGTTTCAAAGCCTTCGCTTTTGAGACGGTCGGATAAGGTGAGGACCAATCCCGGTTCGTCTTCGATGAGCAAGATTCGCTTCATTGTTCTTTGGGTAAATAAATCGTAACGGTTGTACCGTGATCAACCATGCTGGTAATGGAAACATGTCCGCCGTGTTGTTCAATAATTTTTTTGACAATACTCAAACCGAGCCCGTTGCCGTGAATTTGGGAATCACGGACATTTTGCGTACGATAAAACGGTTCGAACACCATGGACAATTCTTTCGGGTCGATTCCCATGCCATGATCTTTCACGAGAATTGAAAGACTTTGATCGTTTTCAATAACGTTGATGACAACGCTGCCATTTTCCAGGCTGTATTTGATGGCATTGTTGAGAACATTATGGAGCGCCGATTTCAGCGCGTAATAATCGCCAACGATCTGAACGCCATCGCAAGGCGGCGCTGTTACGCTAATATTTTTTTTAGAACTTTGTAGCTCGATATCGTTCAATAAGTCATCCAGTAATTCGTGCAGCGCAATTGTTTCTTTCTTTAAAAGCTTTTTACCGGATTCAATACCGGCATAGTCGAGTACTTGTTCGACCATTTCGGAAAGGAATGTTCCCTGATCGCGAACTAATTTTCCATATTGAGTAATCTGCTCTTCCGATTTAACGACGCCGTCAGCTAAATTTTCACCGGCCGATTTCAATACAGTCAACGGCGTACGTAGTTCGTGCGTTACTCCTGCAACAAATTCCATCCTGCGCCTGGCGAGAAATTGTTCGCGCCGTAAACTTATGACAAGTACCACTACGCTGGCTCCCAAAACCAGCAGAATGCCGGAACTAATCGCAAGGTTTTTAAATCGGATTTGTGCCACTGCCGCTTCGAGAGAACCCGATCGGTGTTTGATCCGTAGCTCCCAATATGACAACGAATCGGCTTCGGTATCCTGCCAATCATTGATTTCATGCCGGATTGCCGTTGATTTAGCATCGTTAATTTCAATGGAAGTGGCGACTTTGGTCACGCCTTTCAGCTTTATGCTGGGAGCTCGTTCGCTGACCGTAACCATAAAAAAATCTTGCATGCGAATACGGGCAATGGGATTGACAATATCGGATGATTCAGTTTGCTCGAAAACCGTTTCAGAATCGTTGGAATAAAAGATATTTTTGGTGGAAGGATTAACAATCGTCAGGTGGTACGTTTCATTGTCACCGGGCGGAAAATGCTGAGCAAGTAAACTGGGGATTAATTGCGTCCGAAGATAACTTTCGTCCAATTCCAGGATCACAAATTCACTGATCTGTGCACGAAGCGGCAATCGTACAAATTTAGTAACAGGGTTGAGCGTAAGAATGAGAAATGGAAAATCGTCCAGAACCGGCCCATGAAAAATAAAAATCCGATTGACCTTCGATGAATCTTTTTCTCGAATCTTCATCCTGCTGTCAAACCGTTTCTTGACCGACTGGAACTTCGTATCCCATGGAATGGCCTTCAATGAATCGGAGTCGGACATCCACTGCAATAACTCAAGAGATTGTCGATTCGAGTAGGTAGTGTAGTAAACGTTTTTCAGCAGTTGAGGGTTTTTAGAATTGGCGATCCATTGTTTATAGCATGACGATAAAAATATTTTTGGCGGTACTGTCTCGTCAGGATAACGCGATTGAAATGCCGAATACAACTGTGTAATGTCTTTGTCAAAATCGTCCGCAAAACGACCGGCGCCGATCTTAAGATTTGCACGCATCTGCGCCAACTCGCCTTCACTTAATTGCCCTAACCACCGGTATTGAATAATAGCCAGCAGGATCAGCAAAACACCTAACACGCTGAGCGTAGTAACGGTTATGGAAACATGTTTAGTCATCGTAACAGCAAAGTAGCAAATAAAGCGAATTACGGCAAATAAATTTCAGCTTTCGAAGCTTCATTCGCGAGATTTTACATTCTTTACAACTCTTTATCATCGTCTTAACAACTTCAATGGACGATTGTTGTATACTGATAGCGTTGACGAATTAAAAACTAAAAGGAGAATGTATGAAAACTTTATTGCTGTTGTTAACACTCTTTACTGCCGGAGCGTTTGCTCAGGAAAAGTACATCGTGACCAATGGAAAAGTCTGTCCGGTGTTTGAAATTGGAGCAATGATTCTCGACGACGGTGTTTCGGTTCGTGTCGATCGAGTATCGGATCATATGCTGGCGAAAGGTTACAAACCGGCTGATCTGAAAATCGGTGACGTTGTATTGATGATCAATGGCAAGTCGGTTAAAACGCTCGACGACATTGAAAACTTATATAAAACTTCAGAGATCGGCGCTACCATTAAGTTAGGATTAAAGCGAGGTGAGGAAATGTTGATGGTCAGTTTTGTCAAAGCCGATCCGGCTACATTGCCGAAGATGCAAAAGAAAATGGTTCGCAAAAATGCCGACGGAACTGAAACTGAAACGACTGAATAAGAATGAACAAATTTATTTGGATTATACTATTAGCCACTGCAGTAGGGCAAGTATTTGCTCAAATCGTTCCATTCAATGAACGGGATGATAAATACCGGTTGCTTGGGCTCAAGCGGGCGAAAGAAGCGTACGAAGCGGCGAAGGCCGATTACGACCGCCAAAAACAATTGTTTGATAAAGCGATGGTTTCGGCACAGGAACTTGAAAGCGCCCGCCGCAATTTTGCCGACGCGGAAGTCAATTATCAGCAATCTTTATTGGCTGTACTTTTCGAACAGCAATTTGTCTCTGTGACAAAAGCCGTAAAGTACCAAGGCAGCAACAGTCAAAAGCGTGTTCGTGTGGAATTAACCAATGCGTCTGGCGGCGGCGGCGAATTTATGAAACTGGTCAACTTGGATGATAAGTTGTTTCAATCGCTGCAGCCGGATTTCATTAATAATGTTTACGTCTCGCTGCTCAACTCTGAAGGCGCCATTGTCAGCCAGCCGTACGAAACAAAGATTGCCGAATTGCAATACGGCAAACCGGTATCAGTCGATTTTATTCTGCTTCAGGATCTTGATGCAGTGACAGTGAATATTATTTACGGTAACGGTTCGTCCCGCAGTATGAAAATTTATTTGCAAAAAGACGCGTCGGAAAACAAAGTGCTCGTACAGTCGGAACAGTTTTCTCAGGAAGCCGATCTGGGCGGAACGGCACAATTCGATTTTTCACTCGAGCTTTTCAGCGGCAAAGATAACACGTTCAAGCTCGAAGTCGTGAATCTGCCGCCGGAAATTACGCGTTATTTTACCGATCCTGCTTCCGAGGCGAAGCTGAGCCAATTTAAATTCACCGAATCAGCGAACACGCGCAAAGCTTCGCTTCGTATTTTTTTACCGGATCGGCCGACGGAAGCCGTCGGTATTGATCGTTCAATTCCATTTTATGTGCTGGTGATACCGCAGGAAAAACTTGCTTCAGTGAACGATTGGAAACAAAGAAACTGGACGCGTGAAGAAATTGAAAAACTCAACGTCGGTTTTGTGAAGCTGGAATTGATTCCTCGCGGCAATGCTAAGTTACTCGTGCGTGCGCCGAAATTGTATTATTCCGCTTTAACCGGAGAAACGGTCGAGGCAACGGTGGACGTAAAAAACGAAGGCTCGCGTCGATTGGATAATATCAAAGCCGAGCTTGACATGCCGCTTAATTGGAAAAAGGAAATCACTCCGTTGGTTATTCCGTCGTTGGATATCGGTGAGGAAAAGAGCTTTCATTTTCAATTTATTCCTCCGGCCGATGTTGCGGTGGGTAAATATGAAATCAGGGTACGTACATCATCGGTATCAGAAAATCAGCCGGTGAATGGCGAAGATAAAACCATCACGATTGAAATGTTACCGCAAGCCAATGTTTTAGGCACGCTGTTGATTGTAGCGCTTATTCTCGGCGTCGTTGGCGGAATTGTATGGTTTGGGATCAAGTTGACACGAAAATAAAAGGAGAAACGTATGAGTCCGATGCTGGAAGCAAGAAATTTAACCAAACGTTATGAAGATCAGACGCTGGCGCTGGATGGCGTATCGTTCAGAGTATTGCCCGGGCAGATATACGCGATGCTTGGCGGTAACGGGGCCGGCAAAACTACCACCATCAATATTTTTTTAAATTTCATTAATCCTACGGAAGGTGAAGCGCTCGTTGACGGTATTGTGACGCATCAACAACCGCTGGCCGCGAAAACGAAAATAGCGTTTGTTTCAGAGAACGTCATGCTGTATCCCAATTTCACTGCGATTGAAAATCTCGAATATTTTACCAAACTCGCCGGAAAACAGCATTCAAATAAAGAGCTGGAGTCTGTTTTAATGCGCGTCGGTTTGCAAAAAGAAGCGTTTGACAGAAAACTGAAAGGATTTTCGAAAGGCATGCGACAAAAATGCGGCATTGCGATTGCGATTTTGAAAGATGCACCCGCAATTATTTTAGACGAACCGACTTCCGGACTGGATCCTAAAGCCGGGTTTGAATTTATGAAACTGCTCATGGAGTTACGTGAAGAACAAAAAGCTATTCTGATGTCGACGCACGATATCTTCCGCGCTAAAGAAAGTTCGGACGTGGTAGGCATTATGAACCAAGGGCAACTCGTTATGCAGCGCGCGCAAAAGGAACTTGAAGGCGAAGATCTTGAAAAATTGTATGTGCAATTCATGGCCGGTTATATGGAACCGCTGTCTGCATAACCCATACTAAAGGTGCATTATGTTTAAAACTATAGTATTAAAAGAAATTCGCGAGATGATCGGCTCGGTAAAATTTGTTTTTTCGTTCAGTGTGTGCGCTATCCTGATCCTTTTGGCATTTTATGTCGGAGCGCGCAATTATCAGGTCAACCGCGCTCAATATGAAGCGTCGATGCGCGAAAACATCAGGCAAATGGAAGGCCTTACGGAATGGGGCCAGGTTGAGACTCAGGTTTTTCTGCCACCGTCGCCGCTCGCCGCTTTGATTTCAGGTTTATCCAATGACGTGGGACGATCCATTAAAGTTGAAACAGTGGGCGAATTGATTTCTGAAAACAGCCGGTACGGTGAAGACCCGGTTTATGCCGTATTCCGGTTTCTTGATTTGGAATTTGTCTTCCAGGTGATTTTATCGTTGTTCGCCATTTTGCTGGCGTATAACGCCGTCAATGGTGAGAAGGAACAAGGTACTTTGAAATTAACTTTTGCCAATGCCGTTCCAAAAGATCGTTACATTCTTGCCAAACTGTGCGGCGTATTTATTTCCATTATTGGTCCGATGTTAGTGCCGATTCTGATCGGATGTATTTTGTTGATCATTATGGGAATCCCGATGAACGGATCGGAATGGCTGCGTTTGAGCCTGATTGTTTTTGCGGGTCTTTTATTTTTTGCAGTTTTTCTGAATTTATCAATTTTTGTTTCGGCTAAAACCGAACGTTCATCGTATTCGTTCTTGATCCTTTTGATCGTTTGGATTTTTTTCGTTTTGATCATTCCGCGTACATCCATTTTGTTGGCCGGCCGGGCGATCGACGTTCCTTCGATTGATGAAATTCATGCGCAGAAATTCCGTAATCAATCGCAGCTATGGACGGAGGATATGCAGAAGATCAATGCCTTCGTAGCTCCTAGTAACGATCCTGAACAAGCCATTGCGTCTTTCAATACATTTATGAACAAAACGCGGGATGAGCGCGAAGCCAAAATCGCCGAGTTCAATCAGCGTTTGAATGAAGACCGGAATAATCGGCAAACGGTTCAGCGCGAATGGGCATTCCGGATTGCGCGTTTTTCTCCCACCGCATCGCTATCGCTCGCGGTGATGAACCTTGCGGGTACGTCACAGGGCATTGAACAGCAATTTCTCGATCAGGCGCGATCGTACCAACAGAGTTTCGCTCAATTCATCAAATCTAAAAATAACGGTGAAACCGGCGGACACATGGTTCGGATCCAGGTTGGCGGCGCGCCTCAGGAAAAACCGAAACCTATCAATCCTTATGAAATTCCTGCATTCCAATTTCAAACATTGAGTAACGGCGAATACATTACGCCTGCGTTAACCGATCTCGGATTATTGATTGGGTTCAATTTAATATTTTTCGCCGGAGCAATTTGGGCGTTTTTAAAATTTGACGTGCGTTGACAATTGCTTTGATTGATAAAAAAACTAAAGGTGTCGTTATGGTGTGGACGATCGTTGAAAAAGAGTTCAAATTTATTCTGACCAGCCCGAAATTTTTTGGCACTTTTCTGGTGTGTTCCATTTTGATCCTGCTGAGCTTTTTTGTGGGCATTCAGGAATATCGTGTGACGGTAGCTCAATTCGAAACCGGGCAGGCGATGAACCAACAAAGCCTGCGTGAACGGACAACCTGGTCGGGCGCGGTCAATCGGGTCTACCGCTATCCCGATCCGCTGCAAATTATTGTTTTGGGCGTTAATTATGACATCGGGCGGTTTGCGCCGATCAGCGTCTGGACGCCTGTAAAACTGATGGAAAGTGCGTACTCTCAGGAATTGATATATGCCGTTTTTCGTTTTCTTGATTTTAATTTCATTGTCGTCATTGTCCTGTCATTATTTGCAATTCTTTTTACCTACGATGCCGTTAACGGCGAACGCGAAAGCGGTACATTAAAATTAACACTCGCGAATGCTGTTCCGAAATCGACGCTGATCGTAGCCAAATTAATTGGTTCATGGATAGGGCTTGTTGTGCCGTTATTGATTCCATTATTGCTGGGGTTACTGCTGTTACTGGTTTATCAAATTCCACTTTCGGCGGATCACTGGCTCCGCCTATTAAGTTTGTTTGGTTTGGCTATTGTATATTTTACGTTTTTTATGATACTCGGCCTGCTGGTTTCATCATTGACTCAGCGCTCGGCAACATCGTTTATGATATTGTTGGTCAGTTGGATTGTTTTGACGCTGATCGTGCCGCGGGCTGCGATCATGATCGCAGGGCAAATTATTCAAGTGCCTTCCGCGGCGGAAATTGACAGCCAGATCGACGGCTATTCAAAATCGCAGTGGGAAAAATACCGTGAAGGCGTACAAAAAACATGGGAACGCCGTAATAATGAACTGGATAAAATCCCTGAAAAAGATCGGGAAGCTTACCGTGAGCAAAAATTGTGGAGTTGGTTGGAAGAAGATGATGTAGCGCGTAAAGCTATGCAGGAAGATGTAGCAAGATATTCAAAGCAAATTAATGAGGATATGGAGAATCGTAAATTGCAACAAGTCAAGACCGGTTTTGCTTTGTCTCGATTTTCTCCGGCATCATCGTTTCAACTTGCAGCTATGAATTTGGCTGAAACGGATATTTTTATCAAGAAACGCTATGAACAAACGTTGAACGATTACCATGTCGTTTTTTCTGATTTTATTCAGAAAAAAAGCAAAGAAAGTGGAGGCGAAGGTTTGAGGGTGACAGTTGACAGTAGAAAAGGATTCAACGTTCAGGTACCGGACATGAAAAAAACTATCAGTGCGGATGAAATTCCTCACTTTCAGCATCCGAAAAGAAATACGGGCGACATCCTCAGCGATCTTATGATGGATTTGTCCTTATTGGTTGTTTTTAGCGGGATTGCTTTAGTCAGCGTATTCGTGGCGTTCTTGCGGTACGATGTGCGGTGATTAGTATTTCGGCATTGACGGATCAATCCGGTTGATAAATTCTATGATGCCGCCTTTAAGATTGTAAAGATTAGTGAGGCCGAATGTTATTTGTAATTCCCGGATCGCTTTGGCGCTTCTCATTCCGGATTTACAGTAGACAACAACCGGTTTATTACGCACAATCTTATCGATCTTTTCTGCAATCGATTTTAACGGTATCAATTCCGCGTCGAGATGAACGAGATCATATTCAAACGGTTCCCGTACGTCGATCAATTGGAAATCGGCGCGTGCATCGATCATGCGTTTAAGTTCGTCGACGGAAACGTCACGTATGGTATCGTCAGGCTTGTGCGTAATACCGCAGAATTCATCATAGTCGATCAGGTGACGAATCGATGGATTTGTTCCGTTGATGGGATTGCTCTCGTCACGTGAAAATTTTAAAATGCGTGTTTCAAATTTTAATGCATCGAAAAGTAATAATCGTCCGGACAAAGGTTCGCCGATGCCGGTAATGATTTTGATCACTTCATTCGCCTGCATGCTCCCGATAATTCCTGGTAAAACGCCCAAAACGCCTCCTTCAGCGCAACTTGGAACCAGTCCCGGCGGCGGCGGTGTTGGAAAAAGATCGCGATAGTTAGGCCCGACAGCGCCGTTTGAATCTGTGAAATTGAACACGGACACCTGGCCGTCAAACTGGAAAATCGAACCGTAAACCAATGGCTTATTCAATAAGGCGCATGCATCGTTAACCAAGTAACGAGTGGGAAAATTGTCCGTGCCATCCGCAATGACATCGTAGTCACGAAGAATGTCCATTGCATTTTGCGAACTGAGCATGCAGTGATGCGTGATTATATGAATGTGCGGATTGAGTCCCTCAAGGCGCGCTTTTGCGGCTACAACTTTCGGCTGGCCGACGTCTTTGACCTGAAATAAAACCTGTCTTTGTAAATTACTTTCGTCGACGATATCGAAATCGACAATTCCAATCGTACCCACTCCTGCGGCAGCAAGATACAGCAGCATCGGGCTGCCAAGCCCTCCGGTTCCAATCACAAGGACTTTGGCGTCTTTAAGTTTTTTTTGTCCTTCAAGACCGAATTCAGGTAAGATAATATGCCGGCTGTAACGGGCGAGTTCTTCGGCAGAAAAAATGTTCATTATAAAATCAAGTTTTAAAAAAATGATAGCGTAACGAAATTTTCGCTACGCTATCTATTCAGAGTGATATTTTTCATTAGTCTATTTTCTTTCCAACACCATCGCGCCGCCTTGACCGCCGCCGATACACAACGTCGCGAGACCGAATTGCAATTGCCGGCGTTTCATTTCTTTCAACAACGTAACGATCAATCGAGTTGCAGATGAACCGACGGGGTGACCTAACGCAATCGCGCCGCCGTTAACGTTCAAGCGTTCACGGCCGATTTCTCCGAGCGGTTCAGACAGATCCAATTTTTCATTGGCAAATTTTTTCGATGCAAAACACCGTTCGTTGGCAATGACTTGCGCGGCAAAAGCTTCATTCATTTCGACCAATTGAATATCTTTCATGGCTAATCCGGCGCGTTTCAGTGCGATCGGCGTACTGAAAACGGGACCGAGACCCATGCGTTCAGGATCAAGTCCGGCGAAACCGAAACCGCGGATGTATCCGAGAATATCGTAGCCCAGCGCTTTGGCTTTTTCTTCCGACATTACGAGGACAAACGCCGCACCGTCCGTGATCTGGCTGGAATTGCCTGCTGTAACAGTGCCGAATCGTCGGTCAAAAACAGGGCGCAATTTAGCCAGCGCTTCCATGTTTTGATTTTTGCGGATGCCGTTATCTTCATCGACAACGTTTTTATAAGATGGCGGAAGATAAACCGGTGCGATCTCTTGTTTTAAAATTCCGTCGTCGGTTGCTTTGGTAGCGCGTTGATGACTCATGACGGCAAATTCGTCTTGTTCCTGCCGGCTGACGCCGTATTCTTTAGCCAGCACTTCGGCCGTTTCGCCCATATTAAGTCCACAATAACCATCGGTGAGGCCGAGTTGCAACCCGATCACCGGTTTCAAGTCGCGTAATTTTAATTTGCTCAACGCGCCGAGCTTTTGTCCGAACGAGCGTGCTTTATAAAATTCAGCAAATTTATCCGTGAACGTTTGCGCGAAAAGCAGGGGAATGTTGCTCATCGATTCCACTCCTCCCGCGATAATCACGTCGGCCATTCCTGAAGAAATACGTAAATACGCATCAGCAACGGCCTGCATGCCGCTGGCACAATTGCGTTGTACGGTGAATGCCGGGATATTCTTGGGAATACCTGATTCCAAAGCGATGATACGTGCCACATTTGTTGCTTCCGGCGGTTGGGCAATATTGCCGACGATCACTTCATCGATCTGATCTGCGGACATGTTCGTGCGGGCGAGCAATTCGTGTATGGTCAGTTTTCCAAGATCGACCGCCGTGAGTTTGTTGAAAAGCGTACCGGCTTTGATATAAGGAGTACGCACACCGTCGATTATGACAACGTTTTTCATAAACGTGCTTTCAGGAAATTGAATTTTTTATTTATTACCGTAGGATGACTTGATCAGTTCATCCAAATATTTTCTCGGATCGTCGATCACTTCTTCGCTGACGACGAAATTCGTTTTTCCGGCCAGCTTCAATCCGTATTCATAATCTTTGAACAAGTCACGAGCAATCAGATTGAAAGTGCTTTTGATTTCGCCGGCTCGTTTGGAAATACGATTAATCGCGGTATCAGAAAATTCAAATACGATTCCGTGATTGCGGAGGAAGGTTTCCTGAAATTCCTTCATCGAACTGTACGTAAGCAATTTATTCAGTTCCGTATCAGGATTTTCCACGACGTCTTTAGTAACGCGAAATTTGCGGATCTGCGTTGACGGAAGTTTTTTCTCGTATTTGATCAGTACGTTTTCGAGAATGTTGACCAAACCGCGGGCGCCTGTTTTTTGCCGGTGAGCGCGTTCGGCGAATATCCGTAGGGCATCATCGTCAAAATTTATGTCGATGCCGTAGGCCTGGAAGTCGCGTTTTTTGCTGAGCGTCACGCTGCTGTTTTCATTTTTCAGAATATTGAACAAGGCATCGACCGTCAACTCGTTGAGAACGGCCAGAACAGGCAATCGCCCGACAAATTCGGATTCAAACCCGTATTCAAGCAGGTCTTCGGTTTTGATGCGCCGGAATAAGTCGCTTTTGCTTACGTCGGCTGATCGCGTAGGATCGGAACCGAAACCCATACGCTTTTGTTGTACGCGTTTACGGATAATGTCGTCGAGTCCTGAGAACGCACCGCTCATCACGAACAAGATATTTTTGGTGTTTACTTTTTTGCGTACAACTTTCCCGGTGCGTTGAGCTTCCATAGCCGCTTCCATCTGCGAAGCCATATCGTGCGGGACGCGCAGATCGACTTCCGATTCTTCCATCAATTTGAGCAAGTTTCGCTGAACGCCGGTACGCGAAACATCGATGCCACGAAAATTTGTCGCCGATGCAATTTTGTCGATTTCATCGAGGTAGACGATGCCGTATTCCGCGCGTTTGATATCGCCGTCGGCTTCCCGCACGAGATCACGGATCAGGTCTTCCACGTCGCCGCCGACGTAACCGGTTTCGCTGAATTTCGTCGCATCGCCCTTGACAAACGGTACGCCGATTTTGTTGGCAATCAGTTTGACAATATACGTTTTGCCGACGCCGGTAGGGCCGATCATCAATACATTGCTTTTAATATTACCGACGAGCTTTTGCTCTTCCGTCAACGTATCTTCCAGTTTCATCCGGTTGTAATGCGTCGCAATTTTAGTGGCCATGATTTCAATGGCTTCATCCTGACACTCGACAAATTGTTTCAGGTATGCTTCAAGTTCTTCGGGTTTAAGGTCGAAATTGATTTCAGATTCAGAATCAGAGCTCTTGGTGCCGGCTTTAGCGCCCATTGAGTCCTGTTCAGGGTCACCGCTGCCGTATTTGCCTTTAAGAAACTCTTCGAATTCTTTTTTAAATTGCTCCGTATTCGTATGCGATGAGAGATTCATTCCTTATGACCTTTCTTATAGAGTCTTATCGTCTTATAAAACTATCAAATTATGAAATTATTTCAAACGTTCTGCGTTTAAACTTATTCAAACTTAGTCCTCATAGCCAATAAATGCAAGTGGATTCTCGGCTGTAAATGTGTATATTGGCGGGCTTATTAAATCCAAATAATACATTTTCCGACTTATTAAAGAAAGCGGTTATGCAACTGTTACTGAATTATCTTAAAGAATATTGGAAATTGGTGGTACTGGCTTTGGTTCTGGCGGCGATCAACCAGGTTTTTTCTCTGCTCGATCCGTGGATTTTGAAAAAGGTCATTGACGAATATGCGACGCGGTATAGCGAATATACTACCGAGCAGTTTTTTCGCGGAGTATTCATGTTGTTAGGCGCATCAGTCGGCGTCGCCATGGTTTCACGTATTGCCAAAAATTTTCAGGATTATTTTGTTAATGTCGTTACTCAACGGTTAGGCGCGCAAATATATTCGGACGGCATCCGTCATTCATTGGAATTACCGTATTCGGTATTCGAAGACCAACGCAGCGGCGAGACGCTGGGGAAATTGCAGAAAGTTCGAACCGACACGGAACGTTTGATTTCAGCCTTCATCAATATTTTGTTTACGTCCATCGTCGGCGTAATTTTTGTAACGATTTATGCCATCAGCGTTCATTGGCTGATTGCGCCTATTTATTTTTTGACCATTCCGTTGATCGGGTACCTGAGTTCCGTACTCAGTAAAAAAATTAAAAAAGTCCAGAAAGACATCGTGGCGGAAACGACGGCGCTGGCCGGCTCGACAACGGAATCGTTGCGTAATATCGAGTTAGTCAAAAGCCTCGGTCTTGCTCAACAGGAGATCGAACGTCTCAATGGCACCACCGGTAAAATTTTACAGCTCGAATTAAAAAAAGTCCGTTATCTGCGAAGCTTGAGTTTCATTCAAGGAACGGTTGTTAATTTCCTGCGTACAACAATTATGTTTGTGATGCTGTATCTTATTTTTGATCGTCAGATAACGGTGGGTGAATTTTTCTCACTGTTTATTTATTCGTTTTTTATTTTCGGTCCGTTGCAGGAACTGGGCAATGTGATCAATGTCTACCGGGAAGCGGAAGTTTCACTCAAAAACTTTCAGGATATTCTGCAAACGCCGAAGGACCCGAAACCCGAGCGTCCCGTGCATGTGCCGGAGATCTCCAGTCTATCCTTTGACAATGTGAGTTTTAAACATCTGACGTCGAATTTTCACGCATTGACGGATATTTCATTTGAAGCGCGGGTCGGAGAAACGTTGGCGTTTGTCGGACCGTCCGGCGCCGGCAAAACCACATTGGTCAAATTACTTGTCGGTCTCTATATTCCTCAAAGCGGGCAAATCTTATATAACGAACATCCGAGCGGAGCCGTCGATCTGGATTCGTTGCGCGGACAGATCGGTTTTGTCACACAAGACACGCAATTATTTTCAGGAACCATACGCGAAAATCTTTTATTCGTCAACCCTCAAGCGACGGACGAAGAATGTATGGATGTATTGCAGAAAGCCGCTTGCCAAAGCCTGTTGGCGCGGGCGGATAAGGGCCTGGACACCGTGATCGGCGAAGGCGGCGTCAAAGTTTCCGGCGGTGAAAAACAACGGTTGTCCATTGCACGGGCGCTTCTCAGAAAACCGACGATCCTGGTATTTGATGAAGCCACGTCGGCATTGGATTCGCTGACCGAAGAAGAGATTACGGAAACAATTCGTTCCATTTCCGCAAGGCAAAATCACCTGACGATCATAATTGCGCATCGCTTATCGACGATCATGCACGCGGACAAAATTTTTGTTTTGGAAAAAGGGAAAATTGCCGAAACGGGAAAACACGGAGAGTTGCTTGAAGCTAAAGGCTTGTATTACGCGATGTGGCGCCAGCAGATCGGCGAGCGTAATGGCCGGTTGATCGAAAACGCCGTGAAAACGATGACAATGAATTGAGTGCTAACTGCGAAGATTATAAAGATCCAAACACACTTTCCGTTCTTTGTCCAAATCAATGATCGGAGACGGGTACTGATTGATACCGGAAGGATTGTGAATTAATTTTGCCGATAATTCTCTTAATTCAGGAATCCATCGCCGGATGTAGACGCCTTCCGGGTCAAACTTTTTACTTTGTGTGATCGGATTAAAAATACGAAAATAAGGCGCCGCGTCAACACCGGTGCCTGCCGCCCATTGCCAGTTGCCGTTATTACTCGATAACTCGTAGTCCAATAATTTTTCTGCAAAATACTTTTCACCCCAGCGCCAGTCTATGTGCAGATGTTTGACAAGGAACGACGCCGTGATCATCCGTACGCGATTATGCATCCATCCGGTTTCGCTAAGCTGACGCATTCCGGCATCGACGATCGGGAATCCAGTCCGTCCTTTGCACCATGCTTCAAACCACTTTTCATTATTCAACCACCGGACTTTATCGAAGGGCTTATTGAACGATTGCTGTACAACGTGGGGAAAATGATATAAAATCATCATAAAAAATTCCCGCCAGATTAATTCGCTCATATAAATTTTTGAACCGCTCGAAGAATAATTTTTTATTTCCAGCAATAACTGTCTTACTGAAATATTTCCAAAACGTAAAAACGGTGAAAGACGCGACGTTTGATCTTCGCCCGGTAAATCGCGGAGACGATCATAATCATTTAAAAAACTTATTGAAAACTGCTTCCATGTTTTTTGGGCTTCCGATTCGCCGCCTTTGATAAAATTTTCTTGCCGGTGGAATTTAATATTTTCAAGTCCGTTTACTTTCGGAAAATTTGTATTCAGAGAAACGATTTTGGTGAGGTTATTAACCGCAGGTCGTACATTTTCGGGAAGAAGCGTTTCGTACTCCTTGAGCCATTTATTTTTGTAAGCGGTAAATACTTTGTAAGGTGTCCGATCGTCTTTGAGTATTTCGTTTTTTTCAAAAACAACCTGATCTTTAAACGATTGAACATGCACGCCGGCTTCTCGACCGAGTCGGTCGATCGCAGTGTCGCGTTGCATAGCCACAGGTTCGTAATCATGATTAAAAAAAAGTGCATCGATGGAGCAGGTTTGAAATAATTCAGGTAATACTTTTTCCGGCAAGGCGTGAAATTTATGGACTGCCGCACCTCCGGATAAGCGTAGCTGCTTGTCGATATCTACCAGCGATTCCCAAATAAACGTCAATCGGCGGTCAGTGGGAGGAAGGTTTTTAATGATTGAAGGATCAAAAATAAAAATCAGTGAAACCGTACGGCTGTTTTCGATCGCATGTGCTAATGCCGTATGATCGTGCAATCGCAGATCGCGGCGAAGCCAGACAATTGAATGATTAAACTTCATAGCCCAAAATAAAGCAGATTCGCAATATTCGCAACCTCGTACTTTCACGGTGTGAAAGTAATCCACATCTGCTGATTTTTTAAATAACGTAAAATCATACGTTTGAGGCCGGGCATTGTTCTTGCCAGTTCTTACTCGCGTGTCTCAAATACAGTGTTTAAACAAAATTAAAAATGGAGAGATCAAAATGAAATGGGTATTATGCTTAGTTGGAATGTTATTTTTGAATCCAACGGCATGGAGTCAGAGCGATTCAAAAATTGACACCGTGATTGCATTGCAAAAGCAAATGATGCAGAAGCAAACCGAATTATACAATGAGGTAGCGTTGGAGCCATTGACAGGAAAGAATTACGGAATAGAATTGAATCCGGCCCGATTACTAGTTGCAAGTGCGGATAAAACATTTTCACTGGCCGGCGGATTTTCGTTATTCAACGTAAGCCGAAAAGCTGAAATTGCATTTCCTGTTTTGATTCAGTCCGGGCATGGCGATCGTTATTATGAAGTCGAGGCGCATTACCGCCGTTTTTTAGGGGAACATCAAAAAGGATTTTATTTAAGCGGCGGCGCAACATTTGCGCATATTAGTTCAAAAGAAGATGAGTTTTTGTCCGATGTTTCGAAAAGCGTTACTCGAAATAAGCTTGGCGTTTTCTGTGGTATTGGTTATCGTTATTTTTCGAAAAGCGGTTTGTACTGGGGTACAGGCTTGAGCGTTGGACGGTATTTTACAGGCACGGATAAAAAAGTCGATACATTTTTCAGCAGCGACTTTGAAAAAATATATTTGGATTTTCAATTATTGAAATTTGGTATTGCCTTCTGATAGCATAGTCTCCTCCGTTAAGAAGCGCTCCTTGTTGGAGCGCTTTTTTTATTTGTTCCAATTGAAGTTATTGTAGACATATCTCCATGTCGTAGCGACACTATTAAAATGAATAATCTGGTTTTCTTTTAGTACAAATTTCCGTATTATGGCACGGTTTTTTTAAAGAGGTTGTATGAATCACCGTTCATTACGGCAATGTGTCGATGACTTGGAAAAAAACGGATTCCTTATTCGCGTAACCGACGAAGTTGATCCGTATCTGGAGATGGCTGAAATCCAGCGTCGCGTTTATCAAAACCAGGGGCCGGCCTTATTATTTACCAACGTCAAAGGTTGCCGCTTTCCATGTGTGTCGAATTTATTTGGTACGATGGAACGGACGCGATTTATTTTTCGCCACACACTGAAACGCGTGAAACAACTGGTTGATCTGAAAATCGATCCGGTTATTTTTTTAAAACATCCGTTGCGATATGCCGGCGCGCCGCTGGCGGCTTTGAGAACCATCCCAAAAAAAGTTGCGTCCGGTCCGGTTTTGGCGCATCAATGCCGAGTACAAGATCTACCGCAAATTCAAAGCTGGCCGAATGACGGCGGCGCATTTGTCACTCTCCCTCAGGTATATACCGAACATCCGGATTTTCCCGGCTGGCGAATGTCGAATCTCGGAATGTACAGGATTCAATTATCCGGCGGACAATATATCACGAACGAAGAAATAGGATTGCATTATCAAATACATCGTAGTATCGGTGTGCATCATTCAGCCGCGATCCGGCGCGGAGAAAAAATGCGTGTCAGTATTTTTGTGGGCGGCCATCCGGCGATGGCACTGGCCGCCGTAATGCCGCTACCCGAAGGATTGACCGAATTGATGTTCGGCGGAGTTTTATCGGGCAACCGCGTGCGTTATTCTCAACGCGATGGATTTACTATTGCCGCCGATGCCGATTTTTGTATTACAGGAACGGTCGATCCTAACCTGAAAAAACCGGAAGGGCCTTTTGGAGATCATCTGGGATATTATAGTCTTACTCACGATTTTCCTTTTATCAAAGTCGACAAAATTTATCATCGCGAAGATGCCATCTGGCCGTTTACTGTTGTCGGGAGACCGCCGCAGGAAGACACGTCGTTCGGAGAAATTATTCATGAAATCACCGGGCCGATTATTCCGACTGTCATTGCCGGGCTCCATGCCGTTAATGCCGTCGATGCGGCCGGCGTGCATCCGTTGTTATTAGCCATTGGCAGTGAACGGTATGTTCCGTTTGAAGAGCGAAAACCGCAAGAAATTCTGACGATCGCCAATGCAATACTCGGCCAGGGGCAATTGTCACTTGCCAAATACCTGATGATTGCGGCAAGGGAAGACAATCCTGATTTGGATATTCATAATATCGGAGACTTTTTTAAACATATTTTAGAACGCGTGAACTGGGAGACGGATCTGCATTTTCAAACGCGAACGACGATGGATACGCTGGATTATTCAGGCACGGCGATCAACGAAGGTTCTAAAGTTGTTGTAGCAGCCGCTGGGCGCATTCGTCGTAAATTGCCGTCGCAATTACCCGTGGATATTCATTTGCCGGCCGGATTCAATAATCCAAAAATCGTAATACCAGGCGTCGTTGCGATTCAGGCGCCGGCCTTCAGCGACCGAACAATCGGAAAGAAAACGCTCAAAGGTTTCTGCGATTTTTACGAATCGGTTCGGGTTTGGGACGATTTTCCTCTGATGGTATTGGTTGATGACAGTGAATTTGCCGGTCGCAATCTGAACAATTTTTTGTGGACAACGTTCACGCGTTCAAATCCTGCGACGGATATTGAAGGCGTGCGTACGTTCATCGACGATAAACATTGGGGTTGTCGGGGACCTCTGGTAATCGATGCCCGTATCAAACCGCATCATGCTCCGCCACTGGCAGAAGATCCTGAAGTATCACGGAAGGTTGATGCGCTGGGCGTGAAAGGACGCGTTTTACACGGTTGGGTGTAACTTGTAAGTTTTGACGATAATTTTTAGATTGATCCGAATTAAAGGAGATGTATGGAATTGAAGTGTTTGCACGTGGCCGATATCTTTGGAACGCCGGGAATGGATATGGTAAAAGATACATTGCCGCGATTGATCGAAGAACGGAAAATTGATTTTGTCGTTGCCAATGGCGAAAACGCCTGTGAAGGTAAAGGCATTACCGATGTAATGTGCCAAACGCTTTTTAACGTAGGTGTACATGTGATTACAAGCGGTAACCATATTTGGGATCGTAAGAAAACGTTTTATTCCGAAAATCCTTTGATACAGAAATTCCTTCTTCGTCCTCTCAATTATCCAACAGGCAATGAGGGCAAAGGCTCCGTTATCTATCAACTCAAGAACGGAATCAAAGTTGGAGTGATCAATCTGCAAGGCCGTACCTATCTTTATGATATTGAATGTCCATTTCGTACCGGAGAACGTGAAATTGAAAGGATCAAAAAAGAAACCGACGTCGTAATCGTTGATTTTCATGCTGAGGCGACGGCTGAAAAAATTGCTTTTGCTCATTATGTTGACGGAAAAGCCAGCGCAATTATCGGAACGCACACCCACGTGCAAACAGCGGATGAAAAAATTTCGCCGGCCGGAACCGCTTTCATTACGGACGTTGGCATGACCGGCCCGCACGACGGCGTTATCGGAATGCAAAAAGATGCCGCCATCAGGAAGTTCATCCTTCAAACGTATTTCAAATTCGAGCCTGCTCACGGCGACGTAAGGCTGCACGGCTTATTTTTTAAAATCGATACGCAAACCGGTAAGGCTACGCACGTCGAACGGATCCGAATCGATCAGAAATAGTTTAATATTTTAGAATTTTTTTGTAATAATCTAAAGTTGACAATCTTCAATCTGAAACCATAAATTTTCCGGAGTTATCATGACCGCTGCAATCATTGATGGGAAAAAAATCGCTGACGACATTAAACATGAAATCGCTTCAGAAGTTGCCAAGCTAAAACAAACCGGTATCGTACCGCATTTGTCGGTCGTATTAGTTGGCGATAATCCTGCCTCGGAAGTATACGTTCGCAATAAAGGAAAAATGTGCGAAGAAGTCGGTATGAGCCATGAAACGATTAAATTGTCGGCGTCAACGTCGCAGGAAGAGTTATTAAAGTTGATTAATGAACTCAATACGAATCCGAAAGTTTCGGGTATTCTGGTGCAGTTACCGTTGCCGAAGCAGATCAATGAAAGCGTTATCATTAATTCAATCGATCCTTTCAAAGACGTCGATTGCTTTCATCCGTTTAATGTCGGAAGATTATCGATCGGCGAACCGGTATTTTTACCATGTACTCCGGCCGGTGTGCAGGAATTACTGATGCGCAGCAATGCCGATCCATCGGGCAAACATACTGTGATCGTCGGGAGAAGCAATATCGTTGGTAAACCTTTGGCAAGTATGCTGATTCAAAAAGCCAAAGGCGCGAATTCGACGGTAACCGTTTGTCACACCGGAACGAAAGATTTGTCCTATCATACAAAACAAGCGGACATTCTGATCGCGGCGATGGGACAAGCTGAAGTTATTCGCGGTGACATGATCAAACCCGGAGCCGTTGTGATTGACGTTGGGATGAACCGTGTTGCCGATGCTTCAAAGAAATCCGGATTCAGATTAACGGGTGACGTTCATTTCGAATCGGCCAAGGCTGTTGCGTCGGCCATTACGCCCGTACCCGGCGGTGTCGGGCCGATGACCATTATTATGTTGATGAAAAATACATTGAAAGCAGTTTTGAAAAAATAAATATCGAACCGAATGATGGAATCTGAATAACACGCGAGGCTGATGTATGGATATTCAAAAAAAGACGGTACTGGTATTGGGAGGATGGGGGCTCGTCGGCTCGGCAATTTGCAGAAAATTGATGGAAGAAAAGCCCGGTCGCCTGATCGTGACGTCGCTTAATAAGAGCGAAGCGATAGAAGCGGTAAGTGATTTGAAAAAAGAATTCCCCAAAGCCGGAAAGAATTTTTTTATACCATGGTGGGGTAATGTATTTCTCCGGCATCAACTGAAAGATATGCCTCGTGAAAAATTAATGGCGGACGAGCGTTATCGTGGCATGTTGATGGACGACATGATCTCAGAGTTGAACGACGAAGTACTGAAACGCTCGAGCCTGTTTAAATTGTTGAGCCAATACCAGCCAGATATTATTGTCGATTGTATCAATTCCGCGACGGCAATTGCCTATCAGGATATTTTCCAAAGCACGCGCAATGTTATCCGGCAACTCAATGCAGCTAAGAAGAAAAAACAAAACGATCTGATCGAAACGACCGAAAAATTATTATGCACGCTGTACATGCCGCAATTAATTCGTCACGTGCAATTGTTGTATCAGTCGATGAAAATTCATCGAACGCAAATGTATGTCAAAATCGGCACTAGCGGCACGGGAGGAATGGGATTGAATATTCCTTACACGCACAGCGAGGAAAGGCCATCACGCGTATTGTTGTCCAAATCGTCGATTGCCGGCGCGCATACGTTGTTGCTTTTCCTGATGGGACGGACTCCCGATGGTCCGATCATTAAAGAAATCAAACCGACCGGGCTCATCGGTTGGAAGAAAATCGATTACGGTGAAATCCGTAAAAAAGGACAACCTGTACGTTTGGTTGATTGCCCTCCCGAAAAAGCGGTGAAGCTCAACACTAAACTCCAGTTAAAAATGCCGGGATTAGCCAAAACGACCGGGAAAAATCTTAAAGCCGTCTACATCGATACCGGTGAAAACGGTGTATTTTCACGCGGGGAATTTGAAACGATAACGACGCCCGGTCAAATGGAATACGTTACTCCTGAGGAAATTGCCGAGAGCGTTATTTTTGAGGTTCGTGGCGGCAACACCGGACACGATATTATTAATGCATTGGATAATGCTACGCTCGAGCCGACGTATCGTGCGGGGTATCTTTTCCACAGTGCCATTAAAAAATTAAAACAACTTGAGACGTTGCACGGCATCGAAGGGATTGCATTTGAAATGCTCGGTCCGCCGCGTGTATCGAAATTGCTCTACGAAGCGTTCCTGCTCAAAGCCGGCTTTACGGACATGGACGTCGTTGCGCGGACAAGCGCAAAAGAATTGTCGAAACGTCTCACCGATATAATTGTAAACGACGAACAGCTGCGTCAGGAAATTATTTCCATTGGCATTCCTATTCTCATGTCCGATGGAAAATCTATGGTTCGCGGCGATGAAATTAAAATTCCGCCGTTTCACGGTGAAAACGAACTTAAAATTGAGAAGCACTCAATAGATTCGTGGGCGCGCGACGGTTGGGTGGATTTGCGCGTTGCGAATATGGAGCAATGGCGTAAACGATGCGCGATTCTCGTCAAAGAAATCAAATCGGTTGCAGATGACGAAACAGGTTCGCGGTATTTGCGCAACCGTGAATATTGGGATAATTTTCCGGAAATCGATCCGGGCAAGATGGTCGGGTGGATTTTTACAGTGGAAGAAAAAGGTAAGCGCATGAAAGCGTGATGACAGAATCAAAGGAATTATCATGAAACTCAATAAAATCGATCATATTGGCATTGCTGTTACCGATCTGGAAGCGGCTAAAAAACTATACGAAGCGATGGGTTTTCACTATACCGGACATGAAACGGTGGACGATCAGAAAGTCGAAACGGCTTTTTTTGAAATCGGAGAATCGAAAATTGAATTGCTCGCGGCAACCGATCCGTCCAGCCCGATCGCCAAATTCATCGAGAAGAACGGTAACAAAGGCGGCATCGCTCACATTGCGATCAATGTTACCAATATCGAGGAAAAGTTGAAAGACCTGAAATCGAAAGGATTTCAACTGATTGACGAAACGCCTAAAACGGGAGCTCACGGCGCAAAGATTGCGTTTGTTCATCCGAAATCGACGTCCGGCGTATTGCTTGAATTGTGTGAAAAACCATAAATTATTCAATCATCGCGTCGAGATGAATTTCGATAGTCTCGCGCTCTATGACGTAAAAACCTTAGTGCTTTGGCGTTGAACAAAAAAACTATCGGGATTGTTACAGCTTTACATGCTGAAGCGCGCCCGCTGATCGATTATTTCAATCTAAAAAAAGACCTCGCTTCGGCCAAGTTCGAAATTTTTTCAAACGACGATATAGCTTTGATCGTCAGCGGCATTGGGAAAATCAAATCGGCTGTCGCAACGACTTATTTTTTCAGCCAGATTGATCCGGCTTGTGCCGTTAATTTTGGAATTTGCGGAACACCTAAGACGCACTATACAATCGGCGACCTGATTGTCATAAACAAAATAATCGATTTTGCGGGACGGCGTGAATTTTTTCCGGATATGATCGTCAAACACGGTTTGATCGAAGATCAGGTTACGACGTTTGACACGCCGGTGACGATGGATATGGCGGTCGAACTGAATTTAAATCTGGTCGACATGGAAGCGTCGGGGTTCTTTCAATCGGCTTCGGTTTTTTTAGCGCCGGATAAAATCGCAACCTTGAAAATCGTTTCCGATTATCTTGAATTGGATCACATTACGCGGGAATTTGTTGCTGAACTGGTGCAAAAGAAATTGCCGGAAATTGACGGTTTCATACAACGATTTTCAGCCGCCCAGTCCAAAAGTGATGGAGTTTTTACCGATGAAGAAAATATTCTTCTCGGCAAATTGATCAATCATTTACGGCTCACGACGACGCAGATCCATCAACTGCGCGATTGGGCTACAGCGTATAAAATTGCATCAAAAAAAGAAATAACTTTTCTAAGCGAATTTCTTCATGCCGGTATCCGAAATAAAAACGAACGTCAATCCGCATTTAAACGTGTCCGCACCAGACTCGGTGTTGCCTAATTTTTCGCATATTTATATTGAAGAAGGCGCCGAACGATATTCGCTTACGGAGTCAATCCTGTCTAAATTTCCCAACGCAATCCGTATTGCCGTACACCATTACAAAGACATTTTTAATAGGCCGCAGCAAAATTTTCAATCACAAAAACGAAGCATGAAATTGATTCTTGCCGTCAAAAAAGATCATCTATTGTACGACGGTTCGGAATTCAGCCAGAGTATGGGTCATGATAATTTTTATTACAATTCGATGATGTTGAATTGCGTCTATAACTGCGATTATTGTTATCTCCAAGGTATGTACGGTTCGGCCAATATGGTTATCTTTGTGAATAGTGACGACTTTTTTAGCGCGGTTGTGGAGAAGTTACAGAAACCAATGTGCCTTGCAATTTCGTACGACACCGACTTACTGGCATTTGAAAACGTGGTACCGCTGTGTTCGCAATGGATTGAGTTTGCACGTATTCAGCCGAATCTCATTATCGAAATTCGCACCAAAAGCGCTAATTTTAAATCGATTCGTTCGTTGGCTCCGTGCGACCGTGTGATCCTTGCATGGACGATGTCGCCGGATGAAGTTGTCGAGCGGTACGAAAAAGGTACGCCGCCGCTGAAACGCCGCATCGCCGCGGCTAAAGAAGCCGTCGATTGTGGCTGGAAAGTACGCGCGTGTTTCGATCCGGTGATTCGTATCGATCATTGGGAAAAACATTATACGCAATGTGTTCAAACAGTTTTTGAGAAGTTGGATGCAGAAAAACTGCACGACGTCAGCGCCGGCGTTTTCAGAATGAATGCGGACTATCTTCGTAAAATCCGTAAGCAGAGAAATGATTCCGATGTGCTGTACCATTCGTATGTTTTTGACGGCAATGCTGCGAGTTATCCGGATGTTATTCGAATGGAAATGCATGCATTTATGAAAAGTTTGTTGTTTCAATATTTGCCTTCAACCAAGGTGTTTATATGAAAATTGCAATGGTAACCGGCGCTTCGTCGGGGATCGGATTGGCGATCTGCAAAAAACTGATTGCGATGAATTACCGCGTATATGGTCTCGCGCGAGATTTTTCAAAAACTAAATTCAAACACGCCGAATTCAAAACTCTGACTTGCGATGTTACTCATTCAAAACAACTTGAACAATGCGTTGACGATGTTTTCGAAAACGAGAAACAATTGGACGTGCTGATCAATAACGCCGGCGTCGGTTTTTTTGCGCCGCATGAAGAAATTAAAGTCAAAGATATTGAACGTCTGGTGCAGACCAATCTCCAGGCGCCGTTGGTGCTGACCCGATTGGTTCTTCGAAAAATAAAACAGTCGGAAGGTTTTATTATCAACATTGCGTCAATTACAGCCGTGAAAAGCAGCCCGATCGGAAGTGCGTATGCCGCGACCAAAGCCGGGATTAAACATTTTTCCGACAGCTTATTCGACGAAGTCCGTAAATACGGAGTGAAAGTGACAACGATCTTGCCGGACATGACTAAAACTCCGTTTTACGATGGCCTTCATTTTAAAGAGCACGATGATGCCGACAGTCACGTCACGTCCGAATGCGTTGCTGACGCCGTTGAAACGATTTTATCTCAACGAAAAGGGACTGTCGTTACTGAAATGATTGTAAGACCTCAGAAACATCAGATAGAGAAAAAGAAAAAAAACGATAAATAGGGGATTACTTCTTTTTCCATTTCATCAATCCAATCCGCTGACCTCTTTCAGAATCGTTGATCAGCGTTTTTAAACGCTTGAGTTTTGTTTCCTCTTGTTTCGCGCTTACCACCCACCAAATACACGGCTTTTGATACGACGGAGGCTGAGACTGAAAAAAGGCCCAGGCTTTTTTATTTTTTTTGAAAAGCGTTTCCTGAGATGTATCGAGCTTGGCTGCCTGGCGTTCGTATGAATATTGCTGAATCTTCTTCGTATTTCGTGCTTCGTAGGCTTTGATACCTGTCGGGCGCATGAGCCCTAACTTCATCAGTTCGTCTACACGCTTGAGATTGACCGCGCTCCAGTTACTTCCGGGCCGGCGCGGCGTGAAGCGTATGGTATAACTTTCGTTGCCGAGTGACTTGCGAACGCCGTCGATCCATCCGTAACACAATGCCTGATCGACCGATTCAGGCCACGTAATACTGGGCTTGCCGCAATCCCGTTTGTAAAAACCGACTAATAATTCATCGGCTTTATCGTGGTTTTTTTCCAGCCAAACGCGGAAATCTGCCGGAGTCGGAAAAAATAATGGTTTCATAAAGCTGCCTTTTAATCAAACATCCACATAACCTTGGTCCCATGTGCGCTGCGGGTCGTGGTTGCGGAGATCCAGTCCGAGAACCGTTGCTTTGAGATTCAGCAAAACGCAAAGCCAGCCGGCGTAATTCTCATGCCATGTGGTTTCGGGAACGCCGGTTTCTTCCATCAGCAAGTCCGTTCCGCCGTGACCGTCGGAATTCAATTCGAATCGAACTGTCGACTGATCAAAATAGGTTAGGACGAACCGGGACGACGGTAAGCTTTCGATGATCCGCGAAGTAACCGACTGTCCGTTGATAAATTGAAAATGAATTGTTCCGTTTTCTTCATGGCTGTCTTTAGCCCAGAATTTTTTTCTACCCTTGTCGGTTGCCAGTAATTCGTACACATTTTCCGGCGCGGTGGGTAAGTGCAAACGCCAGCGTATCGGAGGCTTCATATCATTCTCTTTGATAAAAAAATAGGCTGCCGAAAGACAGCCTATTTCTATTTTTCAATTAAAAGTACTATTACTGTTTTTGCGAATACATCGCCGCCATGCGTTTATGCATTTCTTTCAGGGAGACATTTTCGAAATGCGTTGAGATAATCCAATTGTGTCCGAACGGATCTTCGATGCGGCCTGAGCGGTCGCCGTAAAACTGATCGGCCACCGGCATGAGCAGTTTCGCACCTAAGGATACCGCTTTTTCAACGACGGCATCGCAATTTTTAACGTAAACATTCATGCCCACCGGCGTTTTACCCAAGGTTTTGGCGCTGATATTACCCCATTCCGGAAATTCGTCGGCCAGCATGATCCGTGAATCGCCAATCTGTATTTCAGTATGCATGATCTTACCATTGGGATCGGACATACGGCCCGGGCGCTCCTTAGCGCCGAAAACTTGTTTATAAAATTCAACGGCGCCCGCTCCGTCGTGAACGGTTAGATACGTCGTAACATTATGGTATCCATTGCCCATGTATGAAATTTTGGCTTTCGCTTTGGGTTTCGCTTTACCTTTGGGCTTGGACTTGGCTTTGCTTTTGCCTTTCGCTTTAGCTTTGGATTTAACCTTGCGTGCCATAGGACTTGATTCCTTCATTTATGTGTTGAATGTGACGAGATTGATCGTGTATAAACTACGAAGCCAACCCCGCCTGCGTCAAGGGTAATTTTTGATTTTTTTGAAGTTAGTTGCCGGATAGCTTTGAAATTCAAAAATATATTAAAAAATGTGTTGCAACTCGGAATTAAATTAGTATATTTGTGTTGTAACACGTAATTGGAGATTTTAATATGAGCCTTGAAAATCGGATCAAACAAGCGCGATTCAGTAATTTAGGAGAAAAAGCTGCGATTAATTTGTTGGTCGCATCCGGGTTTATGACGCAAAAATTTGATGCCATATGCGCTGAGTTCGATATTACGCGCGGACAATACAACGTTCTTCGGATTTTGCGCGGCGTTTATCCCGAAGGCCATCCGAGGAGCGAAATCATCGATCGTATGATCGAACGCGCACCGGACGTGACGCGGCTGCTGGACAGGCTGGAGAAACAAGGATTGGCCGAGCGGACTTCTTCATCCGAAGACGCCCGCTTGTCCGTAGCCCGTATCACTAAAAAGGGTATGAAACTCCTTGATATGATGGCCGGATCGATTGCTGAACTGGACAATTATCTTATTCAAAGACTGAATGATGAAGAGTTAGTCCGGTTATCCGAAATTTGTGAAAAAATTTATAACGAATAAGTTGTAAAAAAATTTTAAACAGATATGTGTTATAACACATTTAACTTAATAATAAGGAGTTCACATGATTAAGTCACTGTTTCAAACCGATCGCGACTGGTCGTCGCTGTTAGTCCGGTTAATTTTAGGGATCGTTATGTTTCCGCACGGCGCGCAACACGCTTTGGGGTGGTTCGGAGGATATGGTTTTGCCGGAACCTATGGCTGGATGACCGGCACAGTAGGCATTCCGGGATTTTTCGCGGCTTTGGCCATTGTCACGGAGATCGTCGCACCCTTGGCGATGGCTGCCGGTGTACTGACGCGGGCAGCCGGCTTCGGAATTTTTATGTTGCTGTTAGTAGCCGCAAAAACACATTGGGAAAACGGATTTTTTATGAATTGGTTTGGCGGTATGTCCGCCGGCGTTGAAGGGTTTGAATATCATATTCTTGGAATGACGCTCGCATTGGTTTTAATCATCAAAGGAGCCGGACGTTATTCTGTCGACCGATTATTAGTTAAATAAATTCACAACAAAACAAAAAGGAGTAGTTATGAAAATCCAGGAATCTGTCCGCGATCTGTATTCCATGATCCAGAATGGAAATGCTTTGGAAGCTTTTGAAAAATATTACGCCGATGACGTTGTCATGCAGGAAAACGAAACATCGCCGACCGTCGGCAAAGAAGCGAATCGTAACCGCGAGAATGAATTTTTCTCAAAAGTTACTGAATTTCGCGGCATGGAGATTAAATCGATTGCCGTCGGCGATAACGTCGCGGCGATAGAATGTTTTCTCGATTATACACACGCCGATTGGGGCATCCGTAAATATACGCAAGTATCTGTTCAGCGCTGGAAAGACGGCAAGATCGTACACGAGCGCTTTTACTACGGCAACTAAAATCGGGCGATTTAATAAATTTGCAACGCATTTCACAAGTGCGTTGCAAATTGCGTTAAATACAATTTGGAAAAAGACGGTTCGTCGTTTACATTACCAATAACCGTTCTTTGAAAACTAATGATAACCCTTCACAAAGGAGGAGAACATGGAAAAGTGGTATGCGCTGTTCCAAAAAATGGAAGCCCATCGCGATCTGTGTTTCGAACTTCTGCGGATTTATCTGGGTTTGGGCCTGCTGGCCAAAGGTATTTTTTTCATTTCGCAAACGGAATATCTCGCGCGCCTGCTGATGGAGTCGGGAGAATTTCAGGCGATGACGACGATCGTCGTGCATTACGTTGCGCTCGCACACATTACGGGTGGACTGATGCTCGTGATCGGCATGGGCACACGGTTGGCAGCGGCCATTCAGATCCCGGTTTTATTCGGCGCGGTTTTTTTTATTCATTTCAAAGAAGGGGTTTTCACGACCGGTCAAAATTTAGAATTCTCCGCCCTCGTTTTATTTTTACTGATCCTCATTTTCGTCTACGGTTCCGGCCGCTGGTCGCTCGATTATAGTCTTGAACATCGAAAGGCCGAAGTCGAAGTGTAACCGGTTGGCTGGCGCTTATTAAACTCTCTCCGCTGCTTCACGTCTAACGTGCACAATCTACAGAAGGAGACGTGTATGCGGAATTTGGGATGGTTGATCGTACTGATATTGGCTGGTTGCGGTGGCAGTATCGAATTAGTCAGTACGCGCCCTACGTCGGAAATCACGATCGACGGCAGCGATGCCGACTGGCAAAACGACCGGATGATCGTCAAAGACAGCAAAGTAGCTCTGGGGTTCCACAACGACGATGAATTTCTCTACGTATCAATCACGCCGACGGACCGGCGGCAGGGAATGCACCTCATGATGATGGGAATGACCATCTGGTTCGATCCGACCGTGTCGAAGAAAAAATCTTTCGGAATCAAATTCCCGCTTGGCCTTGCCGCATACGGTCTGACGCCGATGATGATACCGATGGGCGAAGGCAAACGCCCGAAAGAAGATCCTTTCGAAAACATTTCAAAAGATTTTCTGAATGAACTCGAGATCATCGGACCCGGTCCGTATGATCGCGTGCGGCTCGAACTCAAAGACCTCAAAAACATCGCCGTGAAATTAAAAAACACTAAAGACGGCGTATTTTACGAACTCAAAATTCCTCTCAAACG
>JAIBAF010000026.1 GCA_019695335.1 bacterium | reverse complement strand
AAAATTCCGACTGATGAAAAAAAGCGTCTGCGCGGAGATGATTATGAATGCCCTTCCATACCATGACGTGCGGTTCGTCCGACATGAGTTTGGTGATGGCCGATTCATGAAAACGGAGTTTCCGGTCGTACACGCTCAGGATGTCGGGCAATGACACGCCGAAATGAAAATCCGGGCTCAAGTTTTGACCCGAATTACAATAATAATGTGTGAGAAAATTCATGCCGTTAATGTACGATCGTCGGGGGCAATTGCAAACAAAAGTTGATGTACACTACGATCAAGCAATTTGTCATAAAAATGACAACGCGTCATGCTGTTGTGCCGTTGTACGGCAATGCAATGTTGATATGTAGAGCGGAACGGCGTTCCGCTCTACAATTTCCGACGCGGTCGTTGAGCGAAGTCGAAACGAGCGGAATGCCCGAGGCTTCCTTCGACTCCGCTCAGGAAGCGGTCTTGGTCGTTGAGCGAAGCCTGATGCCGGAGGCACATCCTCCAGAGGCGGACACAGTCAGCCTTTGGCTGAGAAACGACTCTGCGTCATGCTGAACTCGGTGCAGCATATTTTTAACGAGGGTTTTAAAGTGAAACTTGTTCGAACGGGAAATTAAATAAACGGTGGGATTTTTACTTCTTAGAAACTCTGATCTTCTTTATCTCCACAAGACTCAAGCCGGTGATTTTTCAGCTTTTTTCAGATCGATCGTCATGGATGATGTGTGTAAAATTTTTACGATATGATTTGGACGGCTACATTGTAATAAGCGGAGAGATGAAAGGCAAGTGATTAAAGTGATTACGGTTTACAATAGTGATCGAAGAAAGACATGATTTTATTTTCATATTCAATTCCTCCTGCAGTCATTAAATTATAATGGTCACCTTCGGATATTTCATAGAATTCTTTATAAGGAGATTGAAGATTATGATAAACTCTTTTTCCGTATTCGATCGAGATATGTTTGTCTTTTGTACCGTGAACCACCAAAACCGGTTGGCGAATGGAAAACGCTGCGATTTCGGGTTGAACTTCGTCAACGGGAAACTTAGCAATGGAACCTGCTTCATTCAAAGCCGCATTTGAAAAAGAGCGCCAACGTATTTTGATGATTCGCGTCAAGTAATCCGACGTAACTTCCCGTAATGTTGCGAAAGGACTTTCCACAACAGCACAAGTCAAGCGAGGCTCTATAGCCAGCGTTTGAATAGTAATGGCTGCGCCGAGCGAATTGCCAAACATGGCGAATGGAGCGGCTTGCGGATATTTGGATTGAATAGAATCGATAACAATAACCACGTCGCGTTTTTCCCAATATCCATACGTACAATATTCGCCGCCGCTTTCGCCGTGCGTCCGCAAATCAAACAATACAACATTGTAATTGTTCCGGCAAAATTTACTTGCGAGCGGCAGCATCGCTTCTTTACAACTTGCGATTCCGTGTAAAACGAAAACAGTACCTTTATTGCTATCGGTTATCGAATGCAAAAACCAGCCTTTAAGCGTGATCGTATCGTTTACCGGAATTGAAAGTGTATCAAAGGTCAATCCGAATTGATCCGGATAACGCTGAGAAAACATTTGTTCGATCTCAGAACGGGACAGCCGGTGCGGTTTGATAATAGAATACGGGGCGATGTGACAAGCGGCTACATATAAAAGTGAAGCGATAATAACACCGATAGCGAGAAGACGAAGGATCCATTTGATCATTTTAGAATATTTCGATGAAGGTTTATTTTGGAGCTATTGTGAGAACAGTGATGGAATGAAAATCAATACATAAAATTAAATGGAAATGTCTATCGAATTAGTCGGCCTTAATTAAATCAACTGTTCCATTCGAATAAGAAAATATAATAGTTCTTATAGAATTATATACCAAAATACCTCTTCTATTGAATGTTGCAGCTGTTATTATCTTATCATTATTGTCGTATAATCCAGCATGCAAGGTAGATGAATCTCCTGGCATAAAACTAATTTTTAAATGACTATATGCTTTATATTGCTCAACCAAATTATCAATATGCGAATATAGGTTGATGTCCACTTTTTGAATGATTTTATTTGCACTATCAGTATAGTTCATAGCTTGTCATTGCTCAAACTGCTTATTTTGAAAAAATATTACGTCGCAATTGTACATCATAGTTCGTGGAAACGCAAGTTATAAAATGGACAACCGCCCTTGCTGGTCAGTTCTCGACATGCTCGAACTGACGCCATTCTTACGTGCGTTTCGACAATTGTAACGAGGTCGTTGAGCGAAGTCGAAACGACCGGAATGCCCGAGGCTCCCTTCGACTCCGCTCAGGGAGCGGGACACAGCCTTGACCTTTTCTTGGTTCTTTCTTTTGGGTCAAGCCAAAAGAAAGAACGTGGTGTCCGGTCTTTGCGGATATTCACTCAGAGCCTGAATTTGTTTGTGTTCCAAATCACTAAAACCTGAAATCCATTATGTTCTTTTCTTTGTCTTGATACAAAGAAAAGAACCAAAAGAAAAATCAAGGCTTTGCAAAAAACGCCTGAACCGCCGTTCGCTTTTTGGGTGCGGAAAACAGTTACATGCTATTAGTTTTGCTCAAAGATTGAATGTGTTTCACGTTTTCCGCATGATGATATGCGAACGCCGGTTCTTAGTCCGGCGTTTTTTGCAAGGCCGGTCAGAAATGCCCAACTAACACCAAATCTCTTTGAAAGGAATGGGAACTTTTCCAACTCTTATGTCATACCCGCGAACGCGGGTATCCAGATTTCACACACTAATTTGGAATTTCGTTCTGGATTCCTGCGTACGCGGGAATGACAATCCCATTCGACACGTATTTCCTTGGCCTTGATAAAACCGCCGAAGAGAATACGAGTTCGCGAAAGGTTCAGCGGAAAATGTGAAATGATTGATCACGTTTATGAATGCGATAGAATTTGGAACTATTTTCCGCCACTAAGTAAGCGAACTCGGATTCCGGCAGTTTTATCACAGCCTTGATTTTTCTTTGGCTACTTTCTTTGTATCAAGACAAAGAAAGTGGCACGGCGTAGCCGTAGGAACACTTATGAGAATATGCTTTCTGGTCTGGATTCCCCCGACTTGTCAGGGGAATGGCAATTTCATTCAACGCGTATTTTCCGGCCTTGATAAAACCGTGTTTCGACAATAGTAACGAGGAAAAACTTGTTCGAGCCCTTCTTGGATTCCCGCTTGCGCGGGAATGACACCTAACAAATCGCATTTGATAATCGCGAAGGGAAAGGTTATTTTATGTCCCACTTATTCAGGGAGACAATCATGGCTGAACATAGTTTATCCGGACTGGAACCGCGTCAGGTCTTCGATTATTTTTACCAGATCACGCAGGTTCCCCGGCCTTCCAAAAAAGAAGAAAAAATCCGCACATATATTATTGAAACGGCTAAGAAACTGAACCGTGAAATTCAGGAAGACACCACGGGCAATATCGTCGTCAGGAAAGCGGCGTCGGCCGGTTTGGAAAATGCGCCGGCGGTCGTTTTGCAAGGCCATCTCGATATGGTGTGCGAAAAAAACAAAGACGTGACGATGGATTTCGACAAAGATCCGATCCGTCCGCGCGTTGACGGCGAATGGATCAAAGCGACGGGTACGACGCTCGGCGCGGACAACGGTATTGCAGTGGCGACGATGCTGGCGATTTTAAGCGACGACTCGCTCGTGCACGGACCGCTGGAAATGCTTTTTACCATCGATGAGGAAACCGGCCTGACCGGCGCGACGCATCTGGACCCGAAAATGCTCAAAGGACGTCGCTTGATCAACCTGGATTCCGAAGAAGAAGGCGTTCTTTTTGTCGGATGCGCCGGCGCCAAAGATGCGACGATTACGTTTCCAGTCAAATGGAAGGACGTGCACGACGGCATGACGGCATTGCAAATCAAAGTCGAAGGCGCAGTCGGCGGCCATTCCGGTCTCGATATTCATCTCGGCCGCGCAAACGCGATCAAGATCCTTGCGCGAATTCTCTGGAGCTTGCACCGTTCGTACAGTTTTCGTCTGTCGCATCTTCACGGCGGCAGTAAACGCAATGCGATTCCGCGCGAAGCAGAGGCCGTCCTGGCCATTTCAAACGAAGATGTTGCGTCGTTCAAAAAGGATTTTCAGCGATTGCAGAAAGCTATCAAACCGGTCTATCATTCGACCGATCCGCATTTAAAAATGACACTGACCGAAACGTCCACGGAAAAACCACATGTCATGAAGAAATCACAAACGGCCGTTTTGATTAATTTATTACATGCGTTGCCGCACGGTGTGATGGCGATGAGCAAAGAATTATCCGGACTTGTGGAGACGTCGGTGAACCTGGCGACGATCGAAATGACGCATACATCAATATTGATCGGGAGCAATCAACGCAGTTTCATCGAAACGGAAAAAGACGCGCTGGTCGATCGGGTGCGCGCGACTGCTGAACTCGCGGGCGCCGAGATGACACAATCGGAAGGATATCCTGGATGGAAACCGGACATGAAATCGAAAGTGCTCGGCATCGCTAAAACGACATTTCAGGCAATGTACGGCAAAGAACCGCATGTCACGGCCATTCATGCAGGTCTGGAATGTGGAATCATCGGCGAAAAATTTTCAGGTATGGAAATGATTTCATTCGGTCCGACAATTCAAGGTGCGCATTCGCCTGACGAAAGCTTGTTCATTCCGTCCGTTAAACCGTTTTACGAAGCAACGTTGAAAATGCTCGAGAAATTGGCGCAAGGGTGAAACGAGTTCGAAGTAGACAGAGTTGTACATTTTTCGACTTTTTCAGCGAAAACTAAATTATCTGCAATAGCTAATGTTTGACCAAAAACTCATCGAAAAATTACGCACGGCAAAACGTATTGTAGCGTTTACCGGCGCAGGCATTTCCGCCGAGAGCGGCGTTCCGACTTTTCGTGATGCGCAGACGGGCATGTGGGCGCAATTCAATCCGGAGGAACTGGCCACGCCGCAGGCTTTCCGGCGCAATCCGGCCATGGTATGGGAATGGTATGCCATGCGCCGCGAAATGATCGCCAAAGTTCAACCCAACCCCGGACATTTTGCATTGGCTGAGATCGAGCAGCGCGCGGAATCGTTCACTCTCGTCACACAAAATATCGACGGTTTGCACCGGCTGGCCGGAAACCATCATGTTTTGGAAATACACGGGAACATCAAGCGTACGAAATGTTTTGAAGAAGACGTCGTCGTGGAGTTATGGAAAGATACCGGCGATGTTCCGCCGCGGTGTCCGCGATGCGGGGGCATGCTGCGGCCCGACGTCGTATGGTTTGGCGAAATGTTGCCGGTAAAAGAAATGCACGAAGCTATGGAGATCTCGCGTCAATGCGATGTTTTTTTTGCCATCGGAACGTCGGGCGTTGTCTTTCCGGCTTCCGGGCTGCCATTGGATGCTTTGCGGAACGGCGCAACGGTAGTGGAAATTAATCCGGAAGTAACGCCGTTGAGTCCGAAAGCAACTTATTATCTTCAGGGTAAAAGCGGGGAAATTCTGCCGGCGTTGGTGAAAGCCGTGTGGGGATGAATTCCGGCTTATCGGATTATAAATTTTAAAAGCGAATAGTGTCTTTTGAAAACGACCCAATTATTACTTTCCTTATTAGGATAATTTTTTTACATTCGTCCGTCCGAAATGTTCAACAAAAACCGGAGATTCACGTGGCAAACGGGCTTTTTATAAGTTTCGAGGGCATTGACGCGTGCGGCAAGTCGACGCAAGTGGAGAAACTGGCTGAGAGGCTGCGCGCCGACACTTTTAATGTACTCACGCTGCGCGATCCGGGCGGCACACCGATCTCCGAAGAAATCCGTAAAATTCTTTTGTCGAATCAACACGCCGAAATGGGCGCGATGACGGAATTGCTTTTGTATGAAGCGGCGCGTGCGCAAATCGTCTACGAACGCATCATTCCCGGTATGCGGGAATGTGACGTTGTTTTGATCGACCGGTTTTTCGATTCGACTACGGCGTATCAGGGTTATGGCCGCGGCATCGATTTGGAAAATGTCAAACGCGCCAATTTACTGGCGACCGGCGGGCTCACGCCGCAATTGACGTTTTTCATCGATATCGCGTGGGAAGAATCGCGGCGTCGCAAAAGCAACGGCCACATGGATCGCCTTGAAAGCGAAGATCAGGATTTCTTTAACCGCATCCGCAACGGATATTTGCAATTGGCCCAGACACACGCCAAACGGTTTCGCATTATCGACGGCAATCAATCGCCCGACGCCGTGCATGAAGCGATTTATAAAGAAACGAAAAAAATTACCAGCGGATGGATCTTGAGCCGGTTGAAATAAACATTTCGGCTACCCCACACCATTGCTTCGCATGAATCCAACATCCTCTTTTTTCCTCAAACATAAAGGCGAGATTTCTTTTTTTGCGGTTTTGTCCGGCCTACTGGGAACCTCGGCCGTCATCAAACTTTTTCCGGAATGGGCGCCGTTGTGGATGAGCGTACTGCAAACGGGTTTTGAGGCGGGCACGGTCGGCGGAGCCGCCGATTGGCTGGCTGTCAAAATGATTTTCGATGAAATCAAGATCGGCCGGTGGCGTGTCGTGCCTGCGTCAGGCATCATTCCACGTAAACAAAAAGCCATCGCTCAAAGTGCGGGCAAATTGGTGGCCAATGAATGGTTGTCGCGCGAAAGTATCGGCAAAATGTTGACGCAAATTGATGTCAGCGATGCGATAGCGGAAATGCTCTCGTCCATGCACCGTAAAGGTGAAACGACAGCCTTCATTCAATGGCTGATGAATACATTGTTTGAGTTCCTTGAACAACCTTCGACGCAGGAAAAATTGACCGTACTGGCGAAAGAAAAACTATCCGACATCCGCGTCAGCCGGTGGATAGGTCAACATCTGAATGACGGGCGAGTTCGTGAACTCATGAATCGCCTGATCCCTTTTCTGTCGGATAAATTTATTGCGGCGTTATCCACGAAAGAAGCATACGATTTGATTTATGAAAAAATGGCGGAAGAACGGGGCGGATTTTTCAAACAATTGTTTTTTGATCCGGCGGACGCAACCGATAAAACTATTATTAAATTAACGCGATTTCTCGAGGACATTCAGTACAACGAATGGCATCCTTTGCGCGAACGACTGAATGAACTCACGTCGGACTGGGCACAGAGACTCCTGGATGAGCGTTCGTCCGCTGCCGTTGAAATGAATGAATTAGGGAAAGAATTGACACGAAATTTCGATACAAAAGCCTGGATCCAACGGCTCGTTGCCGCTATTAAAAATAGCGTCGACGAGCAAATGCGTGCAGTCGACAGCTCATTGAGCACCATGATTCGAGAAGGCGTCGAGCAATTGATCGGGCGATTGAAAACAGACGTTGAATTGAAGTCCGACATCAATCAAAAAATTATGAATATTGTCGGAGAGCTTTTGACCAGACATCATCATCGCATCGGGGAATTGGTCGAAGAAAACATCTTACGTCTTTCGCCGGAGGCGATCAAAGAGCAATTCAAGGCACGCACGTATGATGACATGCAGTGGATCAGGGTCAACGGTGCCATAGCCGGCTTTGCTATCGGAATTGTGATCGGTTTGATTCGGTTGCTGTTTTAAAAGCAGCGTTGAGTAATTCAACGCAACCGTTATTTAATCAAAAGATTATGATAATATATTTTGACATTCGCTGAATTTGTTCTTACTATGTCCGGGACAACACACTGAAACATAATCTATTCTGCTCGCGTAAAGTTGCAGTAATTTTTTCATGCCTTTACCGGAATCTTCAAAGTTGTAAACCATTATCTTGAATTTCACTGCCAAAGGAGTTATGACATGATCTGGAGCGTTCTGACTGAACATTGGTGGCTGCCTGTATTGATTGCATGCATCAGCGGACACTTGACAACGGTATGCGTGAGTTTGTATCTTCACCGCGATCAAACGCACGGAGGATTGACCATTAAAGCTCCGGTGAGCCATCTGATGCGATTCTGGCTGTGGCTGTCAACCGGGCTTAATACACGCGAATGGGTTGCCTGCCATCGCAAACATCACGCGTTTACCGATCAGGCGGACGATCCTCACAGTCCTGTCAATCACGGCGTGTTGGGAATCCTCTTTGCAGGCGTGTACTATTATCGCCAGGCAACCAAGAACATGGCCGTCCTGGAAAAATACGGCAAAGGCGTCGTCAATGACTGGCTGGAAAAATATATTTTTACGAAATTACAATTCGTCGGCGTCTTGACATTATTGGCCATCGATATCGTATTATTTAACGTCGGATATGGATTGCTCGTATGGACCATTCAAATGGTATGGATTCCTTTTTGGGCTGCCGGCGTAATCAATGGCGTAGGACATTATTTGGGATACCGCAATTATAAGGTTGAAGATGAAAGCCGTAATATTGTTCCGTTCGGTATTTTGCTTGGCGGTGAAGAACTGCACAACAACCATCATAAATATCCCGCATCGAGTAAGTTTTCATCGAAATGGTTTGAATTTGATATCGGTTGGATGTACATCCGCATCCTGATGTTTTTCAGGTTAGCCCAGGTAAAGATTTCCGATATGTCGAAATAAAAATGTAAAGGCTGCCCGTTCGGGCAGCCTTTTTTGTTTTTTCCGTTCCCGCCTGCTTGACTTTCGCTCGATCACTCCTTACCTTCAAAAAGACATAATCTTCTCTGCAACCTGATCTAAATTTCATGAATCCGCCATCGGACGTTTTAATCGAAGTCACCAATCTTCGGAAGAATTTTCGTGTCAGAAAGAATTTTTTTTCACATTCGGCTGCTGCCGTTCAAGCCGTGGGCGGAATTTCGTTTTCGATCAGTCGTGGCGAGACGTTGGGGCTTGTTGGTGAATCCGGCTGTGGCAAAAGCACGACGGGCCGATGTGTGATCCGGCTGATCGAACCGACCAGTGGGACGGTTACACTGGAAGGACGCGATGTGACGACCTTATCCGGTAAGGATTTGCGGGCTATACGGCGTAAGATGCAGATGGTTTTTCAGGATCCTTTCAGTTCACTCAATCCCCGCCAGACCGTCGATACTATGTTACGGGAAATTTTTCATGTGCATCGCATCGCCGAAGGCGCACAGGCGGATCAAAAAATCAGTGAGTTGATGGAAATGGTAGGTTTGCCGGTTGGCAAGGCCAATAATTATCCTCATGAATTTTCCGGCGGTCAACGCCAGCGTATCGGTATTGCGCGTGCATTATCGGTTAATCCGTCGTTTATAGTATGCGATGAGCCTGTTTCAGCGCTTGACGTATCCATCCAGGCGCAAATTGTTAACCTTTTAACGGAACTCAAAAAAAAACTTTCGCTGACAATGTTGTTTATTGCGCATGATCTGGCGATCGTGCGCCACATTTCGGACCGGATTGCGGTGATGTATCTCGGTAAAATTGTTGAGATGGCGGATGCTCAGTCGATTTACAAGAATCCATTGCATCCTTATACGCAGGCCCTTATGTCGGCGGTACCAATTTCGGATCCGGAAATCAAAAAGCAAAGAATTGAATTGAAAGGGGACGTACCAAGTCCGGCTCAAATACCGCAAGGCTGTGCATTTCATACGCGATGTCTGTATGCTGAAAAAATTTGCAAAGAAGTCGAGCCGTCATGGAATGAAGCCGGCGGACATTGGGTAAGTTGTCATTTAGCTGGTCGTCATACAATGGCGGTTTGAATTGTAAAAAAAAGCGAGGTGCCTTATGGAAGGGCAAGTCATTCATTTTGACAATGAAGAAATCGGTGACGTGATTCTTATGCGAATTCATGATGAACGCGTGGACAGCCGGATATCGTCTCATTATAAACAGGAATTTCTGGCTTTACGCAATGAAGGTATTTGTAAAGTGATAGTTGATCTTTCCGAAGTTAATTTTATTGACAGTTCAGGGTTGGGATCGCTGCTATTCGGGCGGAGGATTTTCAGTGAAGACGGAGGCGATCTCCGGATCGTCGGCGCCTTTGAAAAAGTACTAAGCATGTTCAAAATTGCCAAACTTGACCGCGTGTTTGAATTTTTTGAAAATAAGGAAAATGCTATTGAAAGTTTCCGTGAGGACGAAGAAGAAGAGGGATTAGAAACATAATTTTACGCGGGATTTTTAAGCCCGTCGGCTTACATTTTGGATTTCTGTTTTTTTGGTTCAATATCTAAAAGATTCATTAACTTCCTTTATTGACATTATTCGAATATTTCAGTAACATTGCGAGAATTTTTCACGCCGACAGTGTATTCATATTTAATTCTATCAGGTAGGTAGAGCATGGAAGACATTTTAAAACGATTACGCAACGATACTCCCGGCGTGAGCGCCGTGGCCTTAGTCAGCAACGACGGTTTGATCATTTCCTCATTATTACCCGACTCGATTGAGGCGGAAAGGGTGGCTGCAATTTCAGCCGCTCTGCTGAATCAAGGCGAAACCAGTTCAGAAGACGCCATGATCGGACAAATGTCGCAGATCACTATTCGCGCAAAAGAAGGTTTTATCGTGATTACCCGTGCGGGGCGCGAAACGCTTCTGACAGTATTTACGACAACGAATGCGAAACTTGGATTGATTCTATTTGATATTAATACGGCATTAAAAGAATTAAAATCGCACGTCAATTAAACGGCAAAAGGCTCCATGCTTTCTCATAAATCTTATTTTGACAAACTCATCAAAGACATCGAATCCGTCGATGCGAAATCCATTGTAGCACTGGTTTCGGAAGAAGGCTTTGTGCTGAGTTCGAATACGCCCGATGAAAATGCTGACGCACAATTAGCAGCGATGGTGTCGGTTTTTATGGATTACGGTAAAAAGATTTTTGCGATCCCGGGCGTTACATCCGATCAAATGAACGAAGCCGTACGGACCAACGTTTCAGTCGGTGACCGACGGTATGTATTGGTGACGCAATTGGCGCCGCACACTTTTATCATTGTTGCCGGTGAAGACAAAAACCGCATCAGCATGATGATGAAAAAGACCCTGGAATACGTCGACGCCACGGCATCGATGATGCAGAAAAAAGAAATTGTTTTTTAATTGAACAAGCGGAATCAGTTCCGCTTTTTTTATGTACTTTTAACGACAAACGGACATGCTTTATTACAACAACATCCTGGAAGTGATCGGGCGTACCCCGATGGTAAGACTTAACCGCGTTGGCGCCCATTTGGAATGCAACTTATTTGCAAAATGTGAATTTCTCAATCCCGGCGGATCGCTGAAAGATCGTATTGGTAAATCGATGGTGGAAGCGGCTGAAAAAGAGGGCCGTATCAAACCCGGCGACACCTTGATTGAGCCCACGAGCGGTAATACGGGTATCGGCATTGCGCTTGCCGGAGCGGTGCGCGGTTATCGCGTCATCATTACGATGCCAGAAAAAATGAGCCGTGAAAAACAAGTCGTCCTGGAGGCTCTGGGCGCGGAAATTATCCGTACGCCGACAGAAGCATCGTTTGATTCGCCCGAAAGTCATATCAGTGTCGCGCGACGGCTTCAATCGGAATTGCCCAATGCTCACATTCTCGATCAATACTCCAATCCCAATAATCCGCTCGTTCATTATGAAACTACGGCCAAGGAAATTCTGGAAGCCGTGGATGGCAAAATCGATATGGTTGTAATGGGAGCAGGTACCGGAGGTTCGATTACCGGCGTCGCGAAACGTATCAAAGAAGTTGCGCCGAATTGCCGCATTGTCGGAGCCGATCCGGTCGGATCGATTTTGGGCGGCGGTACGCAAGTCGGTACGTACAAAGTCGAAGGCATCGGCTATGATTTTGTTCCGGACGTACTTGATCGCGGATTGGTGGATGAATGGGTGAAAACAGAAGATCAACAGTCGTTTCTTTTGTCGCGCCGGTTAATTCGCGAGGAAGGTTTGTTGGTCGGCGGTTCCAGCGGTTCGGCTATGTTTGCCGCTTTGCAAAAAGCTCCGTCGCTTAAGAAAGGTCAAAATTGCGTGGTTGTATTGGCGGACGGCGTTAGAAATTATATGACAAAATTCGTTGATGATAAATGGATGCGCGATAACGGATTCTTTGAAACACAGCCAATCAAAGGCAAAGTGAAAGACATTTTGGATAAGTCGCCGCGGCCACAACTGGTCTGTGCCGATGATATGCAAACCATCCAGATGATCGTTGCTCAAATGCGCGAAAAAGGTATTTCACAATTACCCGTAACGTCCGGCGGCGTGCTGGTTGGCATTGTGTCGGAGGCCGACCTGATGGAATTTCTCGCGTCCGGCGCAGGCGTTCCGCATTCATTGGTTTCAAAATGTATGAACCGGCAAGTACCGGTCGTTGGATTCAATACTCCCATTACAACGTTACAAGAAATGCTAAGTAAGAGTCAGGCCGTTGTCGTGGTTGATGAACATCGGAAGCCGGTGAGTATTATGACGCGTATCGATCTGCTCGATTATTTAGCCGTTATGGGAAAGTAATTAATCGTAATCAAATTATGCGTTGACAGTCCAATTTTGAAATTGGATGATCGTCAATACAATTACTAAAAAGGAAATATCATGGGCTTCCAGACCGATGCAATTCATGCCGGACAAATTCCCGATCCGACGACCGGCGCGGTGATGACGCCGGTTTATTTCACGTCGACCTACGCACAGGAGGAGTTGGGTAAATCCAAAGGTTTTGATTACGGACGCACGATCAATCCTACGCGCGTAGCGCTTGAAAAAAATATTGCCGCACTTGAAAAAGGAAAACACGGGATCGCGTTTGCCAGCGGCATGGCGGCCATTACAAATATTGCCGCGTTGCTCAACGGCGGCGATCATGTGATCGTGTCAAACAATGTCTATGGCGGTACATTTCGTTTTTTCGATAAGATCATGAAACGTTTTAACCTGGAAGCGTCGTGGATCGATACGTCTGATGCAAGTCTCATCGAAAAAGCCGTGCGTCCGAATACAAAAATGATCTACGTCGAAACACCGACGAATCCGATGTTGACGATTACCGATCTGCAGGCCGTTGTGAACATTGCAAAAAAACATAAACTGATTTCTGTCGTCGATAATACGTTTATGAGTCCGTATTTTCAGACGCCGCTGAATTTTGGAATCGATATTGTCATGCACAGTACGACCAAATACATTAACGGCCACAGCGATGTGATCGGCGGCATCGTGATCACGGGCGATGATGCTATTCATGAGAAATTACGTTTTCTTCAAAATGCGATTGGCGCCGTGCCGTCGCCGATGGATTGTTTTCTTGTTTTACGGGCGACCAAAACGCTCGGACTTCGTATGCGCCAGCATAACGAAAACGCAATGCACATGGCCAAATTTTTATCCGAACATTCTAAAGTGAAAAAAATTTATTATCCGGGATTACCGACCCATCCTCAACACGCGTTGGCAAAAAAACAAATGACAGGGTTCGGGGGAATGATTTCCATCGAATTGGGCTCGATTGAAAACGGAAAAAACCTTTTGCGCAATGTTAAAATTTTTGCATTGGCGGAAAGCCTTGGCGGCGTCGAAAGCTTGATATGCCATCCGGCCAGCATGACGCATGCGTCCGTGCCGCAGGAAGACCGTTTGAAATTGGGATTAACCGACGGACTAGTCCGGCTTTCGGTCGGGTGTGAAGACAGCGATGATTTGATCGCCGATATCCGGCAGGCATTGGAACACGTGTAATTCAGGATACAGCCACTTCGCTTTCGGATGGTTCGGCTGTAATCAATCCACGGTCTGTTTCCGGAATGTAATCTGACACTATTTCATTTAGATAATTAATATAGCGCGGAACGATGGAATCCCAGGAGAAATGGGATTCAACATAAGCGCGGCATGTCGCAGCCATCTGTTTTGATTCCCCGTTAAGCATTACATCGATTCGCTCGGCGAAGATCTCAGGATGACCGTAAGGAATGCGGTAACCGTTTTTGCCTTGCGAGATAACATCTTTGATACCCTCCAGATCCGACGCTATCACCGGCGTTCCAGCCATATTTGCTTCCAATAATACTATTCCAAATCCTTCCATGTCTCCTTCGACAGGAACATTGGGCATAACAAAAATATCTGCAGCGGCATAAGCCATCTTTAAAACCTCATCCGTTTGTTTGCCCAGAAGTTGAACACAGCTTTGTAAATTCATACGTCTTATCATATTTTCAATAGCACTATATTCCGGCCCTTCTCCGATAATCAGATAAACACAGTCGTGACGAATTTTCAGAAAAACGTTTTCGATAAACCATGCGTGGCCTTTTCGTTCTATCAGTCGCCCGACGGTAAGCAATATTTTTTTGTTAAGGAAAGGTCTATGCACAATTTCTTCCAGTGATTGTTTAGCCGTAGTTCTTTCTATAAAAGTTGTCAACGGAAAATCATGGAAACCATTTGGGATGACGATACTTTTTTCTTCGGCCAAACCACGATCCATGCACGCTTGCCTGGTAGCATGCGATACAGAAATGACGCCGTCTAGCTTTGAAAATATAACCGGTAAAAAATATTGATATAAAAAAAACGGCAAGGTAACATCTTTGCCGTGAGTGACGGCTATCATCGGTGTATCAAGACGGCTTTTCAGGATAGTCGCGGTCAGCGCAGTTACCATCGAAGAGAAAATAATTACATCAGGCTTAAAACGTTCGGCAACCACAGGAACCCTGAATAACAGATTCCACAAGAAGTGAAAAGTTTTTACGCCAATCCATGACCATGACGTTTGTTGGACCATGGAAAAAAGTTTAACGCTTCGGTGACGTCTTAATGCCTGTTCCAACTGCATACTCACTCGCTGCATACCGCCGACATTTTCAAGCGGAGCATTTACGGGAGGATGGGAATGGGAGATGTAGAGGATTCGTAAGGCCATAGTTTTTTGTTAATAGTATATTCTGATGAACGTAATGCCTGGTAATAATTATCCAATAATTCCGAGTTGATTTTTTCCCAAGGCAGTGTCATCGCTTTTTGGCGTGCCGCTTTGGACATGTGCTCGCGTAACGATGACGATCGGCTCAACTGAAGGATGTATTGGACGAACATTTCGATACGTTTGGGCTCGGCTGCAAATCCTGTAGCACCATGCTGAACAAGGGATACACTGCCCGTCGCATTGGCGACAATAACCGGTAGTCCACTGGACATGGCTTCCAAAGTAACGTTACCGAAAGTTTCAGTCTCTGACGGAAAGAAAAACATATCGCTGCTGGCATAGGCTTTGGCAAGTATTTCGCCGGACAATGTACCCGTAAAACAAGCTTGCGGCAACTGTCGCTGCAGTTCAGTTCGCGCGGGACCGTCACCTACAATTAACGTTTTGATGCTTCGATCCGTTTTCATGGCTTCCTGCATGACGTTTACAAAAACACTGAGGTTTTTTTCCCAGACCAACCGCGAGACTAATAATACCACTTTATCATGGTCGTTGAAGCCAAGTTTTCTCCGCCAATTCCAATCACGTTTATCCGGTTCGAATAATTCCGTATCGACTCCGCGGCTCCACAGCCGGATATCGGGAGCGACGTTATGTTTTCGCAATTCAGCAGCCATCGATGGAGTGGGAACATACACATGCCGGCATTGTTTGTAAAACCATCTTACAAATTGCCATCCCGGTTTTTCCAGCCATCCCAATCTGTAATATTTCAGATAACCGGTGAAATGAGTGTGGTATGAACCGACCATTGGAATACGCCTGCTTTTTGCAAACCGGATTGCACTGAGTCCAAGTGCATCCGGCGTGGACACATGAATAAGATTCGGATTAAAATTCTGAAGTTTGGCCAGCGTATGCTGAGGCAACCCGAGAGAGAAACGGTATTCTTTTCTTCCCGGAATTGTTACCGACGGAACGGTCTCGAGATTTCCAAAAGGCTCGACGGCCGGTTTGTCGATATACGGTGAAAAAATCATGACATGAACTCCACGGCTGTCGAGAAATTTTACTAAACGGTTCAGAGTGAGCGCTACACCATCCCGTACGCATTGATAATTGCCTGTAAAAAGCGCAACCCTTAAAGATTGAGGGGATAACTTCGATGCATGCAAAGGCAGACTATGCTCGAACATGGTGGCCCTTAATATGAAAAAAAATGTTTCGAAAAAATTAGGCTCAAAAATTGCGCCAAACGCTCACGAAAATTGTTGAATGCGAGAATGTTATGAGAAAGTTTTGAGAGGATAGATTTATAGTGACCGGGTTACACGACAGAAAGATTTATTAGAAGAATATTATGAGTGTTAATCGCGATAACATTTACTGCAAGAAACAATGTACGTGCGCAACAAAAAAATGGCATGCAAGGATGTAATGAATGAGTCAAAATGAAGGATATATTTATACCGCGTATGGCGAAGAAAAATATTTACACCATGCTGCTGCATCGGCAAAAACGCTGCGCCGATATGATCAACAACGGCCGATCGCGTTGGTATGTGAATCGAGCCATCGTGATATCCTGCAAAAGAATGAGATAAATGTTTTTGATCAAATCGTCATGTTGAATCCGAAACACACATCCATCGTCGGATTCAAACATAACGTTCATGAGTATATGATTTTTGAAAAGAATCTTTTTTTGGATTCCGATATGATATGGTGCAGAGACCCCGACTCATTATGGACTTCATTATCGGTTCATCCTTTTACAATCACGGGAAAAATCGTAGCGGATAATTTTTTCGGCGGCCCAAAAAATGCCGGAATTGTCGCGGATATTTTATTTCGGCGGCGGCAACGAACATTACAAAGATTTGGATTGACCTATTTGAGCCGCGTTCAATCAGGGATGATATTTGCTCAAGATACCGTACGGACGCGGGATGTTTGTTTAAAAGCGCAAGAAATACTCAGCCGGAAACATGAAACTCACTTTCGGAGCCGGAAACAAGAAAAAGGCCGGAACGAAGAATCATGCGAATGGAGTCTAGCGATGGCTATGTCATCATTGAATATCCCGGTGTATCCATGGTTCCAGGCACACAGCAGTCCTCAACTGGATTATATTAAAAACTGGACGATGCATGATTCTGAATTTGCACAAGTCGAATGTCTGTATTTCGGCGATGAAACGGTTTACTCATTTCGCGGACTTAAATCGGAGCGACTAAAAAAACTATTGATCAAGTTGTGGTCCTATTATCCCGGTAAAGGTGATAAAATGAAAGTAACGCCTTACGTATTACATTTTGGCTGGCACCATGAGAAGCAACCGTTTCTGGAGTTTGCTGAAAAACAATGGAACGCAATGATCGGGGACAAGCCATGAAACAAGTCTTAATGCTGGCTCCATATTTTCCACCGCGCCGTCGCGTCGGTTCATTGCGTCCATTTAAGTTTGCCGTTCACCTACGTGAATTCGGCTGGAAACCGACCATCGTCACGTTCGGAACTGATCAAAACTTATTGACGGAAAAAGAACGACACGCACTTGAAGGTATCGAGGTGTTGTCATTAAAACCGCCTATGGATCGCACGCAAACTTCAGAAAGTCATTTAAATAAAAATGCGCCACCTAAAGCAAATTTGACATCATTTGTTGATCAATGGTTTCCGATCGATACTTGGCTACCATTTTGGTGGAGTCAGCATTTTCAGCTTTTGAAAATCGTTCATAAAATCAAGCCTCACGTATTGTGGAGTACGGCTGATCCGTGGTCATCGCACGTTGCTGCTTTGTCCATGTCGAAACAATTCAAGATTCCCTGGATAGCAGACTTCCGCGATCCCTGGACATTATGTCCGGTTCGAAACCATCATCGTTGGAATATCAGCCGGAATATCGATCGATTGTATGAAAAACAAATTTTAAAAAGAGCCAGCCGCATTGTATTTACGGCACGACAAACCGAAGAAAGATACCGGACATCTTATCCGGTTTATTCGGAAAAAATGAAAACCATTTATAATTCGTTTGAATCCGAAGCGGTTGAAAAGAACGGTGACGAAAATGCGTTGACGGTTAAAGATCAGCTCAACGTCGTTTTTTTTGGAAAATTCAGAACATTGTCGTCCGCTAAAAACATCATTGAAGTGATTGCCGAATGTAAAACCATCGATCCTGAGCTTGGATCATTCATTCGTATTTTTTCATTTGGAAATCTTAATCACAATGATCGCTGTTATGCTGAAAAGCGCGGTGTGTTGAATCAATTTAACGTCCTTGATCCCGTTTTGCCTGAAATGGCCTACGAAACTTTAAAAAGATTTGATGTGTTGCTCTTGAGCACATCGGATCAGCGCAACGATATCATTCCGGCCAAACTCTGGGATTATTTACCTGCTGGAAAACCTATTTTATCCTTATCGCAAAATAACGAAATCGAAAACATACTTCGTACGACCAACACCGGAATTCAATTTTCAGATAATTCCGTGTATCGCAGCGCAAAATTTTTACTTTATTGCGTTCAGGCAAAACGGGATGGATTGGAATTGCCCTATTCCGGTAATGCGGTTCAAAAAACAATTACGACATTTAGTTCTACATCGACCAGTCAGAAACTTGCGGATCTATTGAACGAGGCCTTGCATGGCTAAATCATTAGCGGCAAAAGCAGGAGTCGTCGTATTCTCACGGGTCATGACCACGCTGATCGATCTTGTAACGGCGATCGCTACGGTTCGGCTACTCTCGAAAACCGATTTTGCAATGGTCAGCTATCTGCTGATGGTTTATCAAACCGTCAAATATCTGGCGACGTTGGGTTTTCCGGACAGCGTTTTTTATTTTTTTGAACGCATTCATCCGAATGTACGTAAAGCTTTTACCATTCAAACGTGTACTATTCTTGCCATTACCGGCGCTTTAGCGGCCCTTGCCGTAATCGCGTACGGGTATATGGTTCCGTTTTTTTTAAATGAATGGAGTCATGAACAGGTTGAAGCAATGCAAGCGTGCTTCATCTATATTGCCGTCACAGCTATTTTTGAAATTCCGACCTGGCCGGTGACCAACTTGCTATTGGCATGTGATCGACAGAAAGACGCGGCGTGGTTTGAGATAGCGACGAGTGCTTTGATGTTCGGCTGTTTGATCGGACCGCTCTTGCTGGGTTACTCGCTTTCGGTCGCGCTTATTGGATTGATGATCTATGCCATCATTCGTTTTATAGGTTCGTTTGTTTGGCTGAACTGTGTCTTACCGAATACTTTAGAAAAATTGCCGAAGCAGATTTTATCAGAGCAGTTGCGGTTTTCATTTTACATCGGTTTATCGTCTTTGGTGGGCCGCCTGAATAAATATGCGGACAAATTTATTGTCGCGGCAATGTTGCCCGCCGCCGCATTGGCAGATTACAATGCAGGAGCCCAGGAAATTCCTATCATTTCCGTCATTCCATTCGCTGTTGGATCCGTGCTAATCAGCCGCTATGTGCGACTAGTACTGGGCGAAAATAAGCGCGAGCTGTTAGAATTATGGTACGCCGGTATCCGAAACGTGACGTTGATCGTTGTGCCGCTTGGGATACTGTGTATCGTGTTGGCGCGCGATATAATCATTCAACTGTTCGGGGAACAATATCTCGGCGCTGTGATTCCCTTTCAGATCTATACTTTGATTGTACTGCATCGAGTCACATCCTACGGCAGTATTTTACAATCGTTTGGAGATACGAGAGGAATTCTCTGGATTACTGTTTCGTTATTAGTCGTCAATATTTCTTTAAGCCTCGCATTGACGCCGTATTTAGGCATAAACGGTACGGCGTTGGGAAGTTTTCTGGCCAACATGGTGAGTTGGTACTTGGCGCTTCGTCGTATCGGAAAACATTTGCAATTACCTTTTTATCGTGTACTGCCTTTTCCGTTTTATTTCAAAGTGTTGGTCATATCCATTGCTTGCGGAGTGATAGTTTGGGGATTGCGGCCTTTCATCAATCCGATCGCCAATGACTTTGCGGCCTTAGTTTCTGTTCTGATGTATTTAACATTGTTCGTCACGTTAGGCACTATCGGCCGAATCATTCATCATGAAGTTTGGCACTATTTACTGAATTTTGTAAGAATTAAAATATTAAGAATTGATTAATAAAATAGATTGTACAATGAACTTAAAAAAACGCGTTGCTGTATTTAGGACTAATTTTCTTCCTCCTTCAGAAACATTTATTCACAATGAACTCATTTATCACGAGCGATACGAGGTCACGGTTTTTGCCCGTCGATGGATGAATGCAGAATTGTTTCCAGGTCATGATGTGATAGCGCTGACATCTCACCTGAAAAAACGCCGGTTAGAGTCAATGGTTTTTGATCTCAGTATGCAGAGTTGGACTTTTGATCGAGTTTTTCGACAACGCCGATTTAATATCGTTCATGCCCATTTTGGCTTCAATGGCGTTCATGCTTTGCGCTTTGCAAAACGGCACGGATTACCTTTAGTCGTGACGTTGCACGGTCATGATGTTTCCGTTCTCGAAGGTCATGAAAAAAATCAGTGGAGTTGGCGTTACTATGTAAAGAATTATCCTGAAATGCGGGATTATGCTTCAGCATTTTTTTGTGATTCGGAGAGTCTCCGACAGTCAATGATTGCTTTGGGTTGTCCACCGGATAAATTGATTACACATATTTTAGGAACTGATTTGAATGTTTTTAAATTTGAAAGAAGAAAAAAAAGCAATCCGTTGAAGGTGGTCATGATCGGTAGATTTGTAGAGAAAAAAGGATTTGACGATGGCATTGAAGCTTTTGCAGAAATCTGCAATAAGTTCAATGCAAGATTGATTATTGTCGGTTACGGCACATTGGAGCGATATTATAAATCGTTGATCACTAAGTTAGGTATTGATCACTGTGTTGAATTCACGGGGCCTTTACCGGCTGCGGGCATTAATGATCTTCTCAATGATTCGGCTGTCGTTCTTCTTCCCAGCCGGACTGCAAGTAATAATGATAAAGAAGCTACAACGAATGTCGTCAAAGAAGCGTATGCGTGCGGAGTGCCGGTGATTGGAACACTGCATGGTGGTATCCCTGAAATGATCAAGGATGGTGAAGATGGTTTTTTAGTCGCAGAACGGGATAAAATCGCAATGGCAAATCGGTTGGAACGTTTACTTTCAGACGAAACATTAAGGAATCGAATGGGGGAGGCAGGGTACGAGAAAATTTGCAGAGAATATGAAATCACAGCGGTCAATAGAAAGTTAGAAACGTATTACGATCAAATAATTGATAATCACGAGGCCGGTTTGAAATGATCAGAATCATTTTGATGATGGCCATATTCGTCATGAATGTCATTAGCGATAAATCGATAACGCTGGAAAATTTTGAGAACGATACTGTCGGTAATTTGCCTGAAAACTGGTTCAACCGTGACGGTAAAAATAAGCCAAAATATTATTCACAAGATGCTAAAAAGAATTACCAATATGCGATAGAAAAAGAAGAGGGCAATCAATTTCTTCGATACGACGGATGGGATGGGAAACACCTCAGTTTGCCTTTAGGGAATCGTACGGATATTGATCTGATGCAAACGCCGGTTTTATCCTGGCGATGGCGTGCGTGGCAATTGCCATCCGGCGCTTACGAATATGACGACGATAAAAACGACGTTGCGCTCAGTGTGTATGTGGTTTATAAATTCAGCGGAATTTTCAAGTCGCCGGTTTCCATTCGCTATACATGGAGCACTTCGCTTCCAAAAGGCAAAATCGTGAACAAGAACAATCAAAAAATAATGGTTCTCGAATCAGGAATGGAACGCTCTGGCCAATGGCTTACGATTGAACGTAATATTGCCGAGGATTACGAAAATTTATTTGGAGAAAACCCTCCAAAATGTCCCGTAGCCATTTTAATTCTCAGTGATGCAGATAATACCAAAACGTGGGCGCGCGGAGATTATGACGATTTTATTCTGAAGTCGCTATAGAATAGGCTGCAGCCATCGCGATTCGAACCACGACGGTTTTCTAACTAAAAGATAATCGATTAACCGGCTCCACGGAAAACCGATTAAGATCAATTCGTGGATGAAATAATGGAATTGAATATTCATTGTGAACATAATACCGATATGCAATCCGATCAGGGCGATCGTTATATACGGTCGCGTGTTACTGAACCATAGTAAAAATCCTGATAATTCTGTAACCAAACCGATTGTTAGAATAAGTGTGGCTATGGTGACGTGGGTGGACGCCAGTTGCTGAAGGGCATTCATTTCAAAGCTTCCGGTTCTGGACAAAGTATCCGTTCCTTTTTCAGCCATCCATAGCCACAGATGCTGTCCAGCCGCCCACGTCCAGCCGGATCCGACCAATTTACATATTCCAGCGGATACATAACTAAGTCCGATATAAAAGAATACAAAACTCCAAACGAATTTTCGTTTATCGGATGGATTGCTAAAAAAAAGATTCCCTAACGCCAATCCCATCAAGGTCATGCCGATCATATTGCCGCTGTGCGAAATTTCTCCCTGACTGTCCCGGGCCACGAGTTGGATGTGTAGAAGAATAATAATCATTCCATACGTCCCGCGGAATTTCTTGAAAAAGGCGATGATGCCGAATAAAGTAATTAAAACCGCATTGGCCAAAGGCAATATGTTGCCGTACATAAACCGGATGTCAATATAGTTTGCAAGGCCCAAAGGTAAAGCTACGTCGCCCAATCGCATAGTATAGAGCCCCCATTCCCACGCAAATTTGACGATATAATACAGAACGAATAATTCAAAAATTCTAAAAAAGATAACATCACCCGATGTTTCGGTTTTTTTTGATTCGACAATTTTTTCAAAAAACTTCTGCATGATTTAAAAGCTTATAAAGCTATTGGAGTTTTCTTCAAGAAGCAGAAACGGGGTCGCTGTTACATTTACACCATCGCGCGATAATTGACCATGAACTTTGACGATCAGCCATTTTTTGTTTTTAAAATGTTCTTCGCCAAGCAAGCTTCGGATGCCATGGATTTTTTCATTATTCCATGATTCAGTTTTATTAATGTAATCAGCCAGATCAATGGTCTCTATGCCGTAGTTGTTTAATGGAACAGCCAATCCCGGCAGCCGATCCATGTTGATAGGGTGATTGTAAGTACTATCCGGAATGCCTGTGACGTCACGAACGATCACTCGCTGCCACGGTCTGCCGGCCTTTGAAAACATCGGGTAGATACTAAATGGCCAGAATTCTCCATCATGCGTGGCGACTAAAATCAAATATACTAGCATGGTGCCGGCTAAAATTTTGGTGGCTTTATTGATCATAGATAATGTCTCATTTGAGCAGATTTAATTTAATACTCAACTGTGAAATTAATGTTATCGGGAGGTTACGCTTCAACAAAACTTTAATTTTGCATTAGTGCGCATGAGTCATTATATTGGAGCCATTCTTGTCAAACATGGAAAATCATGATTCAAATTAATTACGATAAATGCGATTTGTGCGGTGCGTGTGTAGGTGTTTGTCCGTTTGATGCGCTCGAACTTTCGGAAGTTCGCCTTGGTGTTATTCATCAAAATTGTACTGAATGTAATTTCTGCGTTGAAATATGCCCTTTCGAAGTGTTGAATAACGACGGGGTGCCTCTTCCTAAATTATCCGAACGGCGCAAAGCTCAAACTGTGGCGTAGTACATGGACTTTCTTTCGGCTTCCGGCGATTGGGCGCATTTTTTTTATGCGTTGCTGGGTCTGACAGGTATCGTAGTAACCGGCGAAAGCATTCGTAAATATTTTGGCTGGCCCGGCGAAACGACGCGGCAGATCATTCATGTTGCCACCGGCATTCTCGTTTTCTTCTCTCCCGTATTTCTCGTATCAAAAATTCCCGCTATTGTTCTGGGCTGTTTTTTTACTATAGTTAATTTTCTTGCCATCCGGTTTGAATGGTTGAGCGGAATGCACGCGACCCAGCGAAAAACATACGGGACCGTTTATTATCCGCTGTCGTTCACCATTCTCGCTGTGGTGTTTTGGGATCAGGATAAACCTGCTTTTATGATCGCGATGGCCGTGCTGGCTTTAGGCGATGCCGCGGCGGCGATTGCCGGAGAGCGTGTCCGCCAACCGCATAGTTTTGTGTGGTATCGCGATCGCAAATCGCTCGAAGGTTCTTCCGTCATGTTTTTTACTTCGTTGCTTGTGGTTTTGACAGCGTTTTATTATCTTCACGCCATTGGTTTTTATCATGGAATGTTCTTTGAAATGATCGTGATCGCCGTTTGTACGGCCGTTTTGGCAACTACCGTCGAAGCGATGTCATCGCAAGGTTCGGATAATTTCAATATTCCGATCGTTACGGCGATGGTCATAAGTTTTATGACGCATGCCGAACCGAATGCCCAATGGCAGTTTGCATCAAGTATTGTAATAGCGGCATTGGTCGCCGTTGCTTCCTATCGACTTGGATTTTTAACGCAGGGTGGATCGGCCGGTGCGTTTTTGTTGGGAACGGTTATCTTCGGTGTAGGCGGTTGGAAATGGGCATGGCCTATTCTTTTATTTTTTGTTACGTCGAGTATTTTATCTAAGCTTGGCAAAAAAAGAAAAGAACATTTTGAACAGGTTTTTGAAAAAGGCCATACAAGAGATCTGGGACAAGTGGTCGCCAATGGCGGACTGGCCGGACTAGCCGTTGTCATGGGTTACCATAATCCTGAGCCGCGATGGTACGTGATTTATCTAGGTGCGGTAGCCGCTGTGACAAGCGATACGTGGGGTACAGAGGTTGGTACTTTTTTTAAGGGCACAGTGCGAAGTATCGTGAATTTCAAAAAAGTCGAACCTGGAACTTCCGGAGGCATTTCGTGGCAAGGCACGCTGGGGAGTTTATTGGGAGCGGCCGTCATTGCGGGAAGCGGGTGGGCATTTTACGACGATTGTTTTTTTTCTCAAAAACAGATTTTTGCGTGGATTGTTTTAGCAGGAATGTTCGGGAGTTTGGTTGACAGTTGGCTTGGGGCAACGCTCCAGGTCCAATACATTTGCCGCGTGTGCAATAAAATAACTGAAAAATTTAATCACTGTAATGAAAATACATGCCCGACACGCGGATTTGAATTTTTAACCAATGATCGCGTCAATATTCTGTGTGGTTTTATTGGCGGTTTAGCCGCTTTTTGGATGGTCAATTAACTGAAAGTATTCAAGCATGTTTATAGGCCGGGTTGTAGGAACAGTTTGGGCAACGAAAAAAGTTGATAATGTCAAATCGCTTCGCTTTTTGATGATTCATCCGGTTAATATCGATAAAGCACCGAATACAAATGTGGTTGTTGTTGCGGACACACTCGGCGCTGGAATTGGCGAACTTGTTATTTGCTCGTACGGTCACGCAGCCCGACGAGCCTTGAGCGACCATCCCAATGAGTTATCCATTGAAGCCGCCGTTATCGGTATTGTCGATGAAATCGAAGTGGATGAAAAACTACTTCATGGCCTTGAAACTGAAAAACTGCGCAAGGATTTTCCCGCACCTCCAAAATAAGCGTATATTCATGGCAGCGCCCTTCCGCTTTTGCCGGTTAATCGCCGGTCTTCTAGGTTTGTATATTGTGATTCATGCCCAACCTTTGCAAGCGCAAACTGCGGCACAAGCACGCTTACGTTTTCATAAAACCTATATCGATTCCACCGGGTCGAAACTCGACTCATTGCCGTCGTATGATGACAGTGTGTTTGTTAAAAACAAACGCTATTATTATTATGCAGTCAATGAGAAAGGAAAAGTCGAAGGCGGATTGAATGCGTTTGATGACCTGACATTGAATCTGGCATTGAAAATTGGTGAAGAAGAGGAACGTGAACTCAGTACAGCAAGAAAAATCGGATCATGGTTCGCTAATTTTATTGTTCGTGTTGCCAGTTTGAGTTTTTATGATTTGGGATGGGGTGCCAACAGGCTTTTTTTTGATAAATATACGCTCAATAGCGATATGCGTCGCATCCGTTCGCTCTACGAAAGTAAAGGTTATTTCGAATCGAAGATAGTCCGGTACCGGGCAGAATTTTCGGATAACCGAGAATATATCGCCATTCGCATTTACATCCAGGAAGGTAAACCGACTACGTTGGCTGAGACGCCTAAAATTAAAACAGTATCGACACAACCTCTCGTTGATTTTAAAGATAAGCTAAACGAAAAAGACATTGTTCCGCAATTGCTGACTCAAAAAGGCGATCCGATTGGACGGGATAATATTGAGCTTTCCAAAGCAACCGTTCAGAAAATTTTTGCGCAAAATGGTTATCCGTCAGTCGACGTGAGCGAAACAATTGATACTGTTTCGCAAGGACCTTATAAAGCGACCATTGAATATTTAGTTGTGCCGGGGCGCTATACGGTTTTTGGCAAAACAACCGTATCCGGCAATTTTTATAAAAACGGCAATGGCCAGCCTTCCGACACTACAAAAAACATCGTTGACGATAATGTGATATTGCGGAAAGTACGTTACAAAGAAAATCGTCCTTTTAATCCTGATCAATTGGCACTGAGTATTGGTCAAATCAACGGGCTCGGTGTTTTTCGTTCGGTAAAACCGCTCACGCTTTTGAAAAAAGGAAAATTAGATTCGACGTGGATTTTAGACAAATTCGAAATGGATTCAGTGAAAGAAAAATCCGGGAACCGTTTGCTCCATAAAGTACCGTTGCGCTCATTCGGCGTGACTGTTGATACAATGGCCGTGAATATCAGTGTCGCTGAACGAAAGGAGCGTAGCATCAAACCCGGCGTGGGCTTTACGACCGATTTTATCGACCGCCCCGAATCGGAGAAAAAGAAAGGATTGAGTACGCTGCCGTTCATGACATTTCAAATCTCATGGCAAAGTAAAAATTTTTACGGCGGTGCGAGAAAACTCCAGATTTCAGGAACGATCAGTAAAGGTTTTCAGACCAACGGAATATTCTTTGCCAACTATATGCAGACCAAGATTACGTTTAGGCAGCCGGCATTCAAGTTGCCATTGACGCGCGACGCTGATAATGATCTTATTACGACTTTTTCATTTGAACGAAATAATACGGCTGCATTTGACGTCAAAAAGTTCGATGCGTCGCCAACATTTGTCCGTCAATTTACTCGGGAGTTCAGCGCCAGTTTGACGCCGTTTTCTTTTACAAAAGTATTGGAAAAAGATTATGCCGGCGATTCGACCCGTACATTTTTTACAACCAATCAGAAGCTTGGAGTTACGTATAACAGCAGTAACGATTTTTTCTTTCCGACTACAGGATTTTTGATTTATGCCAATACAGATTTTGCCGGCTTCACACTCCCGTCCGATCTGAAGTATATCAAACTGAATTGGGATAATCGGAAGTATTTTGGTTTGAGTGAGCGATTGAGCGTGGCCGTGCGCGCACGGGCCGGATCGGCTATTCCTTACCGTACCAACGGACAAAAAACAACGATTCCGGTCAGCGAGCAATTTTATGCTGGTGGTCCTAACAGCGTTCGTGGCTGGGGTATCAAAGAATTAGGCATTATCGAAGAAGATACATCAAGTGTCAATGGCAAGACTTTCAGTACGCTCAAATTTATTGGCGGCAACAGTATTATTGAAGGCGGTATAGAGTTTCGATATAACTTGTATGTTTCAAGAGACCCGAGTGAAGCGATCACAGGGATGGATCTCGCGACATTTCTCGATGTCGGAAATGTCTGGACAGAATATAATTTCAAAAATAAACCGCAAGGTTTGCCAAAAAAAATTGCTGCATCCGTCGGCGCCGGAATGCGTATTCGTACGCTGGTCGGACCTTTTCGTATTGACGTGGGATACAAACTTGCCGATCCGGCAAAAATGAAAGTCAAAGACGAATCGGGTGCGGTCAGGAGAATTTCAAAAGCCGGCGCCAAACAAATTTCACGTATTGGCATTCAGGTTACCTTGGGGCAGGCATTCTAGGATCCATGGAAAATTCAAATGAAAAATCGATACAATTTAAATATATTATGCCCGTCATTGGCTGGGCGATTTTGATTTTTATTGCGTCTTCGATTCCGGGGACTTCTTTACCCGATCTTGGGAAATGGTCTCTGGATAAATTTATTCATAGCGGGGTTTTTGCAGTTCTTTCAGGATTATCATTTATCGCAATCAGGCATTACGGCGCTGTCCAATCAAAATCTCAATGGTGGTGCTGGATCGTCAGTTTTAGTTTTTGTCTTTTGTATGCGGCTTCGGATGAAGTTCACCAATTATATGTTCCAAACCGTTCTTCAGAAATACTTGATTTCTTGGCCGATTCGATCGGAATTGTTATTGTGCACGGATATCAGTTAATTTTCAGATCAAAATCATAAGGTTGGTCATGTCCATTCTCGATAAATTAAAACAACGTCTTGTCAAAACCCGCGAAAATGTTTTTGGACGAATTGCCGGTATTCTGCAAAGCAGCGCAAAGATTGACGAAACAACTTTGGAAAAAATTGAAGAAATTTTGATCACGGCGGATCTTGGAGTAGCGACAACCCAAAAAATCATTCAATCGCTTCAACAAAGGGTTAAAAAAGAAAAGCTAGAAAAACCGGAATTACTTTTCCTTATGCTCGAAGAAGAAATGGAAAGATTGATCGTCCCGATTGAAGGCATCCATGTGGAAAAAAAACTCGATCATGCGAAACCTTTTGTGATATTGATTGTCGGTGTCAATGGCACGGGTAAAACTACGACTATCGGTAAGCTGGCGCATCGTTATACACAGCACGGAAAAAAAATTTTACTGGCGGCGGGAGATACTTTTCGGGCTGCCGCAGGCGGACAATTAGAAATATGGGCACAACGTTCATCGGTCGAAATTGTACGTCAAAAGGAAGGAGCTGATCCGGCTGCCCTGATTTTTGACGCGCTCGCTTCGGCCAAAGCCAAACAATCCGATATTGTGTTGATCGATACCGCAGGTCGCCTGCATACGAAAGTTAATTTAATGGAAGAGTTAAAAAAAATTCACCGCGTGATTCAAAAGCAGATTCCCGAAGCCCCGCATGAGACACTTCTGGTGCTGGACGGCACGACGGGTCAAAATGCGATTCAACAGGCGAAGCAGTTTTCGCAAGCCGTCAATGTTACAGGTTTGGTTCTTACAAAATTAGATGGAACGGCCAAAGGTGGCGTTGTACTGGCGATCCAACAAGAATTAAAAATTCCCGTTTATTATATTGGCATCGGCGAAGGTATTGATGACCTCGAAGAATTCCATGCCCATGATTTTGTACAAGCTATTGTTGAATAACTTATGAAAACCATTCATCTCGCACTCGGCATTCACAATCATCAACCGGTGGGCAATTTTGATTTTGTCTTTGAAGAAGCGTACATCAAAGCGTATAAGCCATTCTTGGATATTCTGAAACGATTTCCTTCCATTAAAATCGGCATGCACTACACCGGTATCATTTTCGACTGGCTTGACCGCTCTTATCCTGAATTGATCGACGAATTACGGGGGCTTGTTGATCGTGGTCAGATTGAAATGATTGGCGGAGGATTTTATGAACCGATTATGCCGATCATTCCGGATCATGATAAACTTGGGCAAATTGAAAAACTAAACCGATTTGTACACGAAAAAACCGGCGTTGTTCCTCGCGGAATGTGGATGGCCGAACGGGTATGGGAACCTCATCTGCCTAAAACCTTGGCGGAGGCCGGTATGCGTTATACTATTTTGGATGACACGCATTTTCAGTATGCAGGATTGCAGGAAGATCAATTGTTTGGTTATTACGTCACTGAGGAGTTAGGATTTTCTACAAATTTGTTTCCGATCAGTAAAAAATTACGGTATACCATTCCGTTTCAAGACCCCGAAAAAACGATCGCCTATCTGCGAGAACATGCAACAGAAGATGGAAATGCATTGGCTGTTTTTGCCGATGACGGCGAGAAGTTTGGTATTTGGCCAGGGACTCATGAACATGTTTATACGAACAAATGGCTTGAAAAATTTTTTACATTACTTGAAAAAAATTCAGATTGGATCCGCATTATTCATTTTTCGGAAGCGCTGGAAAAAATCAGGCCGTTGGGTACTGTATATCTTCCTACGGCCTCGTACAGCGAGATGCAGCATTGGGCATTACCGGTAAAAAGTTACCAGGAATACGAACACTTTGAGAAAGAATTGAAACAAAATAAATTGACTGATCCATACGGTATTTTTGTTCGTGGTGGTTTCTGGAGAAATTTTTTTGTCAAATATTCGGAAGCCAATCGCATGCACAAAAAAATGTTGAGGATCAGCCGACGCTTGCATCAACTCCAGGCTTCAGCGAATTCGGACGATGAAGAAATCACAAGTATGATCCGGACTGTCCAGGATCATTTATGGGCTTCTCAGTGTAATTGTCCATATTGGCACGGCGTCTTCGGAGGAATTTATCTGAATAATATCCGTTATGCTTTGTACAAGGAAATGCTGTTGGCCGAAAAATTTCTTGATGTAATTGAGCACGGATCGTCTACGACATGGCATATCATTGAACAAACGGATTATGATGCCGATGGAAATCAGGAAATTCTATTTGAAACGCTGAAGCTGAATGCTTACTTTGATTCAGCAAGAGGCGGAACGTTATTGGAGTTGGATTACAAAGATATTCCAATGAACGTGACTGACGTACTGATGCGGCGCGAAGAAGGGTATCATGAAAAATTGATTGAATTCCATCGGCAAGAAGAGTTAAAGAAAACTGAAGAAAAAAAGGATGATTCAGGGGAAATAGCCAGTATCCATGATCTGGTTCTTTCAAAAGAAAAAAATTTACACGAATTCTTGATAAAGGATTCATTCCGACGTCATTCTTTCATGGATTCGTTTTGGAATGACACTGTGATGCTCGATCATTTTTATAAAAACGAACGAAAAAATATTGTAACGGTGGATAGTCCTTGTGCGTCGGATATTTTGGAAACGGAAAAAATGCTGTCAGTTCGGTATACGTCGGTAATCCGCATTGCCAGTCAAGACGTTCATTGGTCGAAAATTTATACGCTTATACCGGGAACAAGCATTCTAAACGTTGCGTATGAAATACAGAATGCCAGCGACAAGATCCTCAATACTTTTTTCGGAACGGAAATCAATCTGACCTTGCTGGCCGGCGATGCGGACGACCGGTATTATTATGCGGAAGGTTTGAATTTATCTGATAAAAAATTACGTTCGAAAGGCGAATGGCAGCATATTGGAAAGATGGGATTGGTTGACGGTTGGCAAAAAATTAATATTCAGTTTAATTACGACCGTGAAGCCACGGTGTGGCGATACCCGGTTGAAACGATTTCATTATCGGAAGAAGGATTTGAACGAGTGTACCAAGGCTCATGTATACTTCCGTTTTGGAATCTGAGGCTCGATGCAGGCGAACAATGGAAACTTAATATACAACTCTCTTTATCACGTGAGATTTAGGAGGTATTGAATGAAAAGAAAATTCATATTGCCGATAATGCTGATCGTAGTCGTGGTGGTCGCTTTGGCCGGATTTACTGATACCGCGCAAAATACTTATAAAAATATCATCAAACTTCAAAAAGTACTCGACTTAGTTTCACAAACCTACGTGGAAGATGTCGATCAAGGTAAGTTGATTGATGACGCTATTGTCGGCGCTCTGAAAGGATTGGATCCGCATTCCGTTTATATTCCACCGAAAGAAATGAAAACGGTTCGCGAAGAATTCCAGGGCAATTTCGAAGGCATTGGGATTCAGTTTGAAATCGTCAATAGTATTTTGACGGTTGTTACACCGGTGCCCGGTACACCATCGGAAAGAGTTGGATTACTGGCCGGCGATAAAATCATCAAGATCAATGATGTCTCAACTAAAGGCATTACTAATGATGAGGTGTTTTCCAAATTACGCGGTCCTAAGGGAACTAGCGTTCACCTGACGATCGAACGGCCGGGCATGAGCGATCTGCTTGAGTTCGATGTTGTACGCGATAAAATTCCGCTCTACAGCGTCGATGCAAAATTCATGTTGGATAATAAAACAGGATATATCCGTTTTAATAAATTTGCCGAAACCACGGCTGACGAAATTGAACAAGCTTTGCAGGAACTCGAAGCCAAAGGCATGCAGCAATTGGTTCTTGATTTGCGCAATAACGGCGGCGGCTATTTAGATCAGGCATTTGCCATTACGGATAAGTTTTTACCCGGGGGCAAAAAAATTGTATATACGCTTGGCAGAATACCTAATTCATCCAAAGAATATTTGTCCAATTCCAAACCCAATTATCGCAAAATGCCATTGATTGTTTTGATCAATCGCGGGTCGGCATCGGCTTCTGAAATCGTGTCCGGTGCAATTCAAGATCTCGATCGGGGTATTGTGGTTGGTGAACGCAGTTTCGGAAAAGGACTCGTGCAACAACAGTATGAATTAAGCGACGGTTCGGCGGTGCGTGTTACGACAGCGCGGTACTATACGCCGAGCGGAAGATTGATTCAGCGTCCGTACGATGGCAAGTCGCTTGAAGATTATTATGCCGAAGCCCGTCTTGATACTATTCATACGGATTCTACCAAAATCTATTACACTTCTATGGGTCGTAAAGTTTTTGGAGGCGGCGGAATTGTCCCGGATTACCACGTAGATAATGACACCATATCGGCTTATTATGTCAAATTACTAAGCCGCGGCATTTTCCGTGAATTCACTAATGTTTATCTCGAAAGGAAAGGACCGCAGTTACGCGATCAATTTAAATCCAATATGACTAAATTCCTTTCGTCGTTTGAGTTGTCCGATAGCGAAATGCAGGAAATGATCAAAATGGGCGACAGTAAAGGTGTTCCGTTTGATGAAACGTCATTCCAAAAAGATAAAACGGACATGAAGAACATCATCAAAGCTGAAGTCGCTCGGTATATCTGGGGTAACAACGAAGCGGCACTGGTAAGAGTTCAATCGGATAATGTGGTCGGTGAAGCAATGAAATTTTTCCCGGAAGCAAAAAAATTCTCAGAGAATCGATAAATCAGTAAATGATTCGAATAAAAAAAGCGGTAGGACGAAAGTCTTACCGCTTTTTTTGCAAGGAGGATTAATCCGTTTTAGACGCTTTGGGCAATGTGCTCAAAGACAAAGTTTTTGATTTTGTAGTTTTCGTCTGAAATTTTGATACAAAAAGTTTCCATAAGATTTTTGCCGCCCTGATAATCGATGGCATAGCGGCTTCCACAACGATATACTTTGTGTTCTCTCGTCAGCTTTTCTAAAATATCTTTAAGCATCGAAATGTTCTTATGGCTTTCTTTCATGTGAAGACGCTTGGCTACGACATTGGTCGATGTTGGCTCAGAATTGAGGCCAAACTTCAGGATTTGTTGTTCAAGCTCAAAAAAAGTCGGATTTGTTTTTGATTTGCCGTGCGATTTTAATTTGGCCTGCATAGCAAATTCCTTTCAATGAGTTTTAAATGGAAGGTTTTAAAATTAAATTGAATTGCTCCATTCTATTACAAAGAGTCGGCCAAATTTTAAACAGGTATACTATCATTGATAATTAAGACTTTATAAAAAATCGCAAAAGCAAGTGTAAAGTAAAAATTGTATCACGAAGATTGGAATGCTTCAAAATGAGACAGCATAACTTAGAGAATTGATTCACATAAAAATCAAAGATTTACAACAATTAATAATTGACTATATGGATAAAAACGAATAATTTCGCGTTGAATGAATATGAAATGAATACTATTTATGGATATTGAAAATAAATAAGGAGATAAGATATGCCGTATGATGAAAGATTAGTGGCTCCTATGCGGGAAGAATTGACTCGCATTGGGTTTAAAGAGATGAGAAACTCGCAGGAAGTGGATGCCATTTTGGGTAATGAAAAGGGGACGGTTTTGGTAGTGGTTAATTCAGTATGCGGATGTGCTGCCGGTATGGCGCGTCCGGGAATAGCGTTGGCATTGCACAACAAAAATTTACCTGATCATTTGACAACTGTATTTGCTGGTCAGGATATCGAAGCAACAACCAAAGCACGCAGTTATTTGGCCGATATTCCTCCATCGTCTCCGTCAATAGCGCTGTTTCAAGATGGTAAAGTCGTGTGGTTTTTACCGCGTCATCAGATTGAAGGACGTACGGCCGACCAGGTTGCGAACAGTCTTGTTCAAGCTTTCGAAAAATTTTGCGCCAAGGTAGTCGTAAAGTAATGGAGTTTTTCTAAAAAAGTCATGAGAGCAATTATTCTACCGGAAGTAGGCAATTACGATAATTTAATTTTTGGCGAGGCCGTTGATCCAAAACCTAAGTCTGGCGAGGCTGTAATAAAAATTCATGCAGCCGCGTTAAATCACCGTGATTTATGGATCACAAAAGGTCTCTACGCAAATATAAAAGTTCCGATCATTTTAGGATCGGATGGCTGCGGTGTAGTAACCGATACAGGCTCTGAAAACGATCGCCATTGGATCGGGAAGAAAGTTATTGTCAATCCAAGTATGAATTGGGGCGATGATCCGGGAGTTCAAGGCAAAGACTTTAGAATTCTAGGTCTTCCTGATAATGGGACATTGGCCGAAAATGTTGTCGTACCCACGGCAAATCTTATTGAAAAGCCGTCCTATTTATCCGATGAAGAGGCGGCGGCGATTCCTCTGGCGGGTTTGACTGCCTATCGGGCATTATACACACAAGGTAACCTGCAAAAAAATCAAACAGTATTGATCAATGGTATTGGCGGAGGAGTTGCTGCTTCGGCGATGCAAATGGCGCTTGCCACCGATGCTAAAGTGATCGTTACGTCCGGCCGTGATGATAAAATCCGACGCGCTGTTAGTCAGGGCGCCGTTTTTGGGAGTAATTATAATAATCCTGACGGCTTTAAAGAATTGATTGAAAAATCAAAGCCATTGAATGGAATTGATTTAATCATCGATGGAGCCGGCGGTAAAGGATTCAACCATTTGATTAATGTTGTCAAATCAGGCTGTAGGATTGTTATCTATGGCGCTACTGCCGGACTGCCTGATTCGATAGATCTGCGCAAAGTGTATTGGCGGCAAATTCATATTATTGGTTCGACCATGGGAACGAACGATGATTTTAAGCACATGATTGAATTTATTACTGCTCATAAAATTAAACCTGTTATCGACAAAGTATTTTCATTCTCACAATTTAAAGAAGCTTTTCGGCAAATGGATTTGTCGGAACAGTTCGGAAAGATCGTTCTAAGGCCATAAAGAAGATTGTCCAAGCAATTTAAAAAAATGGAGGAGGAAGTAGTATGGAAACCCAAACGGAGCCAACGTCCGCTGAGGAAATGAATGTCTTCAGCCGAATTTTAAATGTATTTTTGAGCCCGTCAGAGACGTTTAATTACTTAATAGCAAAGCCTGATTGGATTACGCCGGTAATCGTGACAATTATTCTGTTTCTGAGTTCGGGCATTTTGTTGAAGGATATTATTCAAACCGAGCAGATCAAAGCAGTGCGTACTCAGATCATGAAAAGTGACCGTGTTCCTGACAGCCAAAAAGAACAAGTCATCGAACAGCAGACTCAGATGATGAAAGGTTTTTGGGTAGTAGGATATGTGATCGGTCTTGTCGGCATTCTAAGTATGTATTTTATTGGAGCCGTTTTTCTAATGATCGGCGGCAACAATGTACTTGGCGGAAAAGCGACTTATATGCAAGTTCTATCTATTTTTGGATATAGTATGATGATTGATATTCTGGCGACGTTGGTGAAGGTGCCGATCATGTTTGTTAACTCCACGTTGCGGGTTGATACCGGCTTAGGGCTATTTGTCGCGGCGGATCAGACTCGTTCGGCAATGTATACGTTTTTGAGTAAATTCGACCTATTTACATTCTGGCAGTTAGCAGTGTTGGTTATCGGCATCTCGCTGCTTTTCGGATTTTCGAAGGGTAAATCGGCTGGGTTGGTTTTCGGGCTATGGTTTGTATGGGTGCTTTTCGGAACAGGTTTAGCCGCGCTTGGGGTGAATTTCGGATAAAATAATGATGTTTTTAAACGGGCTCCTTTGAATATGGATTCAAAGGAGCTTTTTATTTTTATCGTTTGCAACTTTCGGGCTTCGAAATGGTCTAATCTGGCGATAATCGGGTATTTTCATATTTTTTTTTGAACGAAAAATGAAACAAAATAAGATTCATAACGAATACAAGAGTGATTTAAAAATACAGGCATACTTTTCAAGCGAGGAGAAGGAACAATGAAAAAAACTATTCATTTATTATTGATGACAATGGTGATGACCTTAGGGGCTTCAGCGCAAGAGAAGATAACTCTTACGCTCGATGAAGCCTTGGCAATTGCCATGAAGAATAACATTCAGGTCATTACTGCACAAAATACTTATAATGCGGCTGTTGCGGATGTTTTGCCTAAAACTTGGGGTAATAACCTTCCGACGGTAGATTTGAATGCTCAATACAGTTTGGCCGATGAAAAAAGCACGTTTGTTACTAACAGTGGTGTAAAAGAAAGTGCCGAAAGATATTCGTATTCATTGTCGGCCAATTATGTATTGTTTGACGGGTTTAAGAAGTTTGGAGAAATGAAGCAAGCACGGTTAGATGAAAGTTCAGCTCAGTTCACTTACGAAAACACTAAGCAAGACGTCGCATTACAAGTTCATAAATCGTATTTTGATGTCTTAAAAAATCAACAATTGTTGCGCGTCAGCGAAGAAAATTTAAAACGCAGCGAGGAACAACTTAAACGTCTCGAAGAACGTAATCGTTTAGGTGCGCAAATTCTTTCGGATGTATACAAGCAAAAAGTTCAGGTAGGTTCTGATCGGTTAGCGCTTAATCGTTCAAAAAATAATTTAAATACTTCCAAAGCAAGCCTGAATAGTTTGATTGGAATTGACGTCAATACACAAGTTGAATTGAAGGATCTGGGTTTGGATGTTACATTCGATGCGTCCGAGTATAACTTTGACAAAGCTTTTTCGAAGGCGCTGGAACAACGTAAAGATTATTTAGCGAGCATTAAGAAGGTCGAAAGTTCACGTGCTTCACTCAGGAATGCCCGTAGCGGATTCTTTCCTACGTTGTCAGCGTTTGCCGATTATAGCTGGTCCGACGCTTTCAGACCGGGCAGCTTTAAAGAAATAGGCGCCAATGATCGCGTTAGTGTTGGCTTAAATTTTAGCATGCCGATTTTCAATGGTTTTCAAACGTCTGCAAGCGTTATTCGTGCGGATCAAAGCGTACAAACAGCAAAAAGCAACCTTGAGAATACGCGCCGGCAAGTTGCTCTAAACATTAAAATAGCGCTACTGAATTTGCAAACGTCATATGAAAATGTAAAACTCTCCGAAGAAAATGTTAATTCGGCTAAAGAAGATTTACGGCTAGCGACGGAAAAATACAATCTCGGTGCGGGAACCATTTTGGATCAGATCACGGCCAATGCAAGTTATGCTCAAGCCGAGGCTAATCATATTCAGGCCGTTTATGATTTCCTATATGCAAAGCAACAGTTTAATATAGCCGTAGGTGCGATCGAAACTAAATAATTTTATAAACTATAAACAGACAATTATACTTTTTAAGCAGGGAGTATACGTATGTCGAAAAAGAAAAAGATACTTATCGGTAGTATCCTAGCCGTGGTTATAACCGCGGTGGTCGTATTCAATCTAAGTAACAAAAAAGAGGAATCGACCGAAGTACAGACTGAAAAAGTCAAACGGGGCGATGTGATCAAAACGGTCAGTGCATCCGGAAAAATTCAGCCGGTTACGGACGTCAAGATCAGTTCCAACGTCAGCGCCAAGATTATGCGAATGTACGTGAAAGAAGGCGACAAAGTAAAAAAAGGACAGGTGTTGGTCTCGCTCGATCGTACGAATTATGAAGCGGCTGTGAATCAGACTAAAGCCGAAGTGCTTCGTACGCAATCGCAAGTCATGAATGCGAAAGCGAACCTTCAAAAAGCGCAACAGGACCACGACCGCGTCAAAGGATTATTCGAAAAGAAATTGGCTGCGGAGGCTGAAATGCAAACTGCCACTGCCGCGCTATTGACGGCTCAGTCTACTCTGGCATCAGCCGAAAGCCAGGTACAAGCAGCGGAAGCACAATTAGCGCAAACAATGGATAATCTGAATAAAACCGAAATCTATGCTCCGATTGATGGAACCGTCAGTCAATTAAATAAAGAAGCCGGTGAAATTGCACTAGGCTCACAATTTTCACAAGATGTCATCATGGTAGTAGCTAATTTGGCTCAGATGGAAGCACGTGTGAATGTTGATGAGAATGATGTGATTGCAATTAATATTGGTGATTCTGCGAAAATTGAAGTCGATGCGTTGACCGGACGCTACATTAATGGCTTTGTAACCGAGATTGCCAACAGCGCCAATGTTAAAGCTGCCGGTACTCAGGAAGAAAAAACGGAATTTGAAGTCAAGATTGCGTTGGCTGAAAATCTCGATGTATTACGTCCGGGTATGTCGACAACCGCCGACATTACAACCGATGTTCGCAATAGTGTTTTGAATGTGCCGATTCAATGTGTCACCGTACGTGAACCTGAAAAATTAAAACGAAAAGAAGGCGTTGAAAAAGACGCGGCGATCGCCAACGATACGGCTAATGAATTTGTTCCGAATAAAGATGGTGTTGTGGAAGTCGTATTTGTAATTGAAAATGGCGTATCGGTTGCAAAGGCCGTTAAAACAGGAATTCAAAGCGAATCACATATAGAAATTATCGAAGGGCTCAAAGAAAACGATGAAGTGGTGGTCGGCAGCTACCGTGCAATCAGTAAATTGCTTGAGAACGGATCCAAAGTTAAAGTGGATAATGAAAAAAAGACTAAAAAATTTGGTAGTTCTGAAGGCGATGAAAAATAAAAAAGCGTAAATGCCGATAAAAAGGAAAAACCGTCATGGTAATTGACATACGAAATATTACTAAATTATATAGAATAGGAACCGAAGAGGTTCATGCATTACGAGGCGTGTCATTGAGCGTTCAGAAAAACGAGTATATTGCATTAATGGGGCCATCGGGATCCGGTAAGTCCACATTGATGAATGTGATCGGATGCCTTGATACGCCGACTTCCGGAGAATATTTTTTCGAAGGCGAAGACGTAGCGAATATGTCGGACGATCAATTGGCAGAAATACGTAACCGTAAGATCGGATTTGTTTTTCAGAATTTTAATCTGATTCCGCGATCAAATGTATTTCACAATGTCGAGCTTCCGATGATTTATGCCGGAATGTCCGCGCCTGAGCGGCGTAAACGTACTGTAGAAGCCATTGAAAAAGTAGGGTTGGGCGAGCGTATGAAACATAAGCCTAATGAACTTTCCGGTGGCCAACGTCAACGTGTGGCAATTGCGCGTGCTCTGGTCAATAACCCTGCGATCATTTTAGCCGATGAGCCGACAGGAAATCTCGACTCGAAAACCGGTGAAGAAATCATGATGGTGTTTGAAGATTTATACAAAGCCGGCCAAACTATCATCTTAGTTACCCATGAAGAAGATATTGCTTCCCATGCACGGCGTGTGGTAAGATTGAAGGATGGCGTTGTGGAGATTGATGAAAAAATTACCGGTCGTAAGGTATTCAAAAAAGTTTTAGTAGATCACTCGGAAGCGTAACGCTCAACATTACGGAAAAACAATGAGACGATTAGTATATGAAATCAGCGAGGCATTCAAAATTGCTTTAACAGCAATTCGGGCCAATAAAGCGCGTGGTTTTTTAACAACCCTTGGCATCGTTATCGGTATTACTGCGGTCTCGACAACGATGACTGTTATGGTCGGGATGAAAAATTCATTTCAGTCTCAATTATCAGCATTGGGTTCAGATGTTCTATATGTTTCGAGAATGCCATGGCTCATCATGGACGACTGGTGGAAATACCGCAATCGGCGACAAATTACACTTGAGGAAAGTGAAAAACTTGAAAAGGCGCTTAGCGATAAAGTAGTTGCTGTCAATCCTTCTGTGGGAACAACCCGAATGATTAAATTCGAGTCGGAAACTTTGGAAGATGTTTTTATTCGTGGCACGACCAATAAGGAATTATTTACGTCATCCGCATTGCCTGAATTTGGGCGTTATATCAATGCAATGGACGTCAAAAATGCGAAATTTATTTGTGTGATTGGATCGGAGATTAAAGAAAAACTTTTCAAAAATAAAGATCCGATCGGCCGACGACTACGGGTGGGAGCTTATAATTTTAGAGTGGTTGGGGTTATGGAAAAACAGGGCCGTTTTTTGGGGGGATTAGGAGGCCCAAATCTGGATATCCAGGTGTCGATACCCATTACAACATTTCTGAAATGTTTTGGTAAACAACGTGGTTTGCAATTAGCCGTAAAAACATTCGGCCCCCAAACGATGAGTGATACGGAAGAAGAAATTACCGGTGCGATGCGTAAAATCAGAAAATTATCACCAGTACAAGAAGAAAACTTCTCTATCAATCGTCAAGACACCTTCACTAAAGTCTATGACAGTATTATGGGAGTTGTTGGCGTAATCGGCGTGTTGATTACAAGTATTTCATTATTTGTCGGTGGTATTGGCGTAATGAATATTATGTTTGTTTCTGTTACGGAACGAACTAAGGAAATTGGTATTCGCAAAGCCATAGGCGCCAAAAGAAGAACGATATTAGTTCAATTTCTCTTTGAAGCATCGATGATTTGTTTGATTGGTTGTGTTATTGCATTGCTGTTATCGTATGCGTTAAGCTGGGTCATTAATATTTTCTTTACGGCTACTCTGTCTCTTGGTATCGTTATTATAGCGATAGTTATTGCGGTTTCAGTCGGCATTATGTCCGGATTCTTTCCGGCTCTGAAAGCATCACGGCTAGATCCGATCGATGCTTTGCGTTATGAATAATTTAAAACAACAAGGTTGATTGTTATGCGAATGGATTGGTTCGAAAGTATCAAAATGGCGATGACAGCCGTTGTGACCAACAAGTTACGTTCGCTGTTAACGCTGGTTGGAATTGTTGCCGGTGTTGCATCGATCATTGCCGTAATGACCGCTATCAAGATCGTCCAAACGAAAATGGAAACGGACATGAGTCGTCTGGGTTCGGGAGTTTTTCAGGTTCAGAAATGGCCAGCGATTGGAGGTCCCGGCACAAATTGGCGTAAGATTATGCGGCGAAAACCGTTAACGATCGAACAAGCTGATTTAATTCGCGAGCGCGTTAAAGATGCAGAATTGGTCGGAGCAGAATTGTGGGAGCAGCCAGCAACGCTTGCTCATGAGGATCTCAAAACGAATAATAACGTGTCATTGGCTGGAGGCACTCCTGAATTTCAAATTAATAATAATCAATTAGTATCGGTTGGGCGTTTCATCAACGAAGAAGATATTAAGGTTGGTCGTAATGTTATTGTGATTGGGTCAAGAATCGTTGCAAAGCTGTTTCCGTTTAAAGATCCGATAGATCAAATCATAAAGATTAACGGCCATAAATATACAGTAATTGGAGTGTATGAGGAATTGGGTGATGGCCCTTCAGGATCAGGCGACAACAGCGCGTGTATTCCGATTACGGCTTTCGTTGACCAATTTGGTTTAAAAGATAAAGAAGGATTTGATCGTTCAGTCAATATTACGGTAAAGGCAAAACCCGGAGCTATCTTGGAGGATGTGATAGAGGAAGTACGAGGAGTATTACGGGTTGCCCGCAACGTAAAGCCTCTTGAAGAAGATGATTTTGACTTTTTTTCAAACGATAGTATGATCAAAGCTTTCGGAGAAATGACGGCAGTTATTAAATTAGTAGCAATTGCAATGGGGGGAATTTCGCTGATCGTAGCAGGGATTGGAATCATGAACATAATGTTGGTTTCGGTCACGGAACGTACAAAAGAAATTGGCATCCGAAAAGCGATCGGCGCTACTCGTGGTAATATTATGATGCAATTTTTGATCGAGGCAGTAGTTTTGTGTGAAATTGGTGGTTTGATTGGAATTGGCGTTGGCGTTGGAATAGGCAATATTGTTAGTGTTCTAATGAGTGTTCCAGTTACTATTCCATACGATTGGGCTTTCGGAGGGTTGATTTTCTGTAGTTTTATTGGAATCATTTTCGGAATGTGGCCGGCATCCAAAGCATCGAAACTCGATCCTATCGAGTCTTTGAGGTATGAGTAATTTCAAAATTTAAAGTCGAAGCCAGATAAAGCGGGTAAATACAAGTTTCCCGCTTTTTTATTTGGTTTAATTTGACTGAAATCTCCGATAAATCGTACAAGCCAATGAAGTCGTTGGCTGTTAAAAAACACCTTGACAAAGCTTTTGCAATTGTTTATTTTACAGTCATTAAAAAAAGTCCTCATCAATCATTTCTGTGCAAAATTTCTATTACTTATTTCTCCAAAAGAACGAATGGGCTAAAAACGGAGGAGTTATGCCTTTGAAGTCAAAATCTTTACAATTCACATTGAAGGCCACCGTTGCGATAATATTGTTGTTTGTCGCAACCGTTACGGATGTAACGGCCCAGATCGGCAATGGATTAGGAACCGGTAAGTATGGTACTTTTAATACATATTCTGCATCGACCCTGAACAAGGGATTTTTCAGTACTTATAACCAAGGCAGAGTATATGTTGCAGCGGGGTTGAGTGGAATCAGTTCAGTTAAAAACATAAATTTATGGCATGCAGCTAATAATTTTACTTTTGCATATGGAATTTACGACCATTTCGATGCTTTAATATCGATTGGTACTTACCAAGATCTTAATCTTAGAGCAATCAGAAATAAACAGAGCACTGTTCCGGGTGACTTGTTCGTTGTACTAAGAAGTGGTGGTTTTGAGTTTGTCGATGGCAAGATTGGTTTAGGTGCCTCATTGGGTTTTAAAGTTCCAACGGGAGGGCAGCAAAATATTCCTTTTGAAGTCTATAAGAGCGATAATTTTGAAGTTGGTATTTTAGGAATGGCAACATATTATGGTAATCCATACTATAAAGAACAATCTTTTTTATTTAATATAAATTTAGGATTGTGGAGCCATAATGACAATGGAAAACAAGTTTCTTTTTATAAGAATAGCCCAGTTGAAAGTGATGTTAATTCGATGGCATTCCAATTTGGGTTTGGTACAGTTGTTCCTGTAAAAAAGGTGCAATTAATGGTAGATGCGTATGGAATAGCTTATCTCACTCAACCGGTTAAAGAGGTATATAGCCGAGAGTCCTTTGTTTACATTACACCCGGCATTCGTTACAATATCCTGCCTTGGATTAATATAGGAACGTATGTGGATGTGTTGGTTGCAGGCAAAACAGATGATACAGAATATTCACAATTGACCGGTGTTTTGAGACCGGGTGAAGGTGATGGGACCACAGGTAAAGGTGCTCCTAACTATGCATCGTGGCGGTTAGGTTTTAGCCTTGGTTTCAATATCTTACCTGTGAATTTCTATTCATCCGGAAGTGATCAAAAACGCAAGCGTTTATTGGATCGTCTTCTCGAAGAAGAACGTGGAGCCCAAAAGGCTGCGGCTCAGTTAGAGAAACTAAAGAAGTTGCGTTTGAATGCAGAAAAAGAGCTCGAAAAAATCAAAAAAGATTTAGAAGAAAATAAATCTGAATAAAAGTTGATCGTCGGTTCATGAAAAAAATCGAGGCGATCATTAGACCGTTCAAACTTGACGATTTAAAAGAAGCTTTGCTGCAAATTGGCGTTAAGGGAATGACGATCACGGAAGTGAGGGGATTCGGCAGGCAGAAAGGACATACGGAACTGTATCGTGGCAATGAATATCGGATTGATTTTTTGCCGAAAATTAAAGTTGAAATTGTTATTGAAAATTCCATACTTGAGCAAGTAATAGATACTATTTTGGATTCTGCTAAAACAGACCAAGTGGGAGATGGGAAAATTTTTGTAAGTGATCTTGAAGACGTTATTCGCATTCGTACAGGAGAATCAGGCGATGAAGCCATTTGACCTTCGTCACCGACGAAGGAAGTTTCCGATACCGATTCTTCGGTTTTTAACTAAAAAAGCTTTATAGGGATTTTAGCCCCTTTCCAAAACGGAAAGGGGCATTTTATTTTTATTAGTAACTTTTTAATTAATAATCCTATAACACAAAAATAACAGGAGTAATTCAATGAGTAGTGATGCTGTGAAGAAGGTGTTTGAACTGGCGAAACAGAAAAATGTTCGCGTAATTGATTTCAAGTTTATGGATTTCATCGGAATATGGCAGCATTTCAGCGTGCCAGTGGAGGAATTAAATGAAGAAATTTTTGAACACGGTCTTGGATTTGACGGCTCAAGTATTCGCGGGTGGAAAGCAATCAATGAAAGCGATATGTTGATCATTCCTGATGCCACCAGCGCTTTTATCGATCCGTTCATGACGCCAACGACTTTAAGTTTGATCGGGGATGTCCATGAACCATTGACCAAAGAGCGATTCCGCCGTTGCCCGCGCGGAATTGCAGTGGCCGCTGAGAACTATTTAAAGTCGACTGGTATCGCTGATACAGCTTATTTTGGTCCGGAAGCAGAATTTTTTATTTTTGATGAAGCCCGTTTTGATCAAACTCAAAATTCCGGATTTTATTTTTTGGATTCTGTTGAAGGTGTTTGGACTCGCGGGCGCGAAGAAAGTCCGAATTTGGCCTACAAGACTAGAAATAAAGAAGGTTATTTCCCAGTTCCGCCAACCGATCGATTCCAGAATCTTCGCAATGAGATGATGATAGTATTGCAGGAATGTGGCATACAGGTGGAGCGCCAGCATCATGAAGTAGCGACGGGCGGGCAAGCTGAGATCGATTTTCGTTTCAATGCATTGCGTGTATGCGCCGATCAGTTGATGTTATTCAAATATATTATTCGCAATATTGCTTTCCGTCATGGAAAAACAGTGACGTTTATGCCAAAGCCATTGTTTGGGGATAATGGCAGCGGGATGCACGTTCACATGAGTTTGTGGAAGTCTGGTCAACCGCTGTTTGCAGGGAATCAATACGCGGGGTTGAGCGAGACCGCGTTATATTTTATAGGTGGTATTCTCAAACATACTAAAGCTCTAAATGCACTGACCAATCCAACGACCAACTCTTACAAACGTTTGACTCCAGGATTTGAAGCTCCGGTGAATTTGGCATACTCACAAAGCAATCGCAGTGCGGCGGTTCGGATACCGATGTATTCGGCAAGCCCGAAAGCTAAACGTATTGAATACCGTTGCCCGGATCCGTCTTGTAATCCGTATCTGGCGTTTTCAGCCATGCTGATGGCCGGACTAGACGGAGTTATTAATAAAATTCATCCCGGCGATCCTTTAGATAAAAATATCTATGACTTGAAACCGGAAGAACTTGCCAAAGTACCTTCTACGTGTGCTTCGCTTGATGAAGCATTGAAAGCGCTGGAAAACGATCATGACTTTCTTATGAAAGGTGAGGTTTTTTCAGAAGATGTGATTGAAACATGGATTCAATACAAAACTGAACAAGAAGTTAATGCCTTGCGTTTGCGTCCTCATCCTTATGAATTTGCGCTTTATTTTGATATTTAAAAACGATGACATCGCATAAGAAAGGCCGGATAGAATTTCTTCCGGCCTTTTTATTTTTTGACTTTTCATCTTATTTTTGATACTTTGCGTCGGTTTTTTGAAAAAAACATTAATTTTTCGTAAGGAATTTTTATGATTTCGATGTCTGAATTAGAATCATTGCTTGAGTCCGCACAATCAAAAGTCAATGAGATGCGGAGGTATCTTTGACGTCGATAACCGGCAAACTAAGATAGCCAGGCTTGAACATGAGTCATCGGCGCCTGATTTCTGGAATGATAATCAGCGTGCACAACAGATCATGCAGGAATTATCCGTCGAAAAAAAATGGGTTGACAGTTGGACACGATTAGCAACTCAAGTTCGCGATGCTAATGAA
>JAIBAF010000025.1 GCA_019695335.1 bacterium | reverse complement strand
GGACACATGGACATGTTGCAGCGAACCGCCGTGGTAAGCTGGGTATTTAGCAAGTTATTACACGTTTCAAAATTTTACCAAGGAGTCATGTCATGGATCCGTTGGCAAATACTTCTGTGCCATCGATTGCGCATATGTTTCATGAAAACATTGCGAAATTTGCAAATAAAACCTTGTACATGACCAAACGGGACGGCCAATATCGCGGCCAGACGTACTCCGAAGTTGGGGCCATCATTTGCAACATGGCGATGGGGCTTGCTTCGCTTGGCGTCAAGAAAAATGATAAAGTCGCCATCATAGCCGGCACACGCCAGGAATGGGCAATGAGCGACTTTTCGATTTTAAGTTTAGGTGCGGTTACTGTTCCCATATATCCCACGCTTCCCGTTCCCCAAGTCGAATACATTCTCAAAAACTCCGACAGCAAAATCGCCTTCGTCGCCGATGCGGAGCAATTGGAAAAAGTCATACAAGTAAAATCTAAATGCCCGCAATTGACGCACGTGGTTTTGTTTTCCAAAGATCCGAAGAAAAACGACTGGGTATTACATTTTGATGAGCTGCAGGCTCTTGGAAAAAAATTCACCGAAGGTAAAACGGATTATCTCAAACAAGCGTCCAATGCAGTCCAAGCGAACGACGTGGCGACGATCATTTATACGTCCGGAACAACCGGTACCCCTAAAGGCGTTATGCTGACGCACAAAAATCTATTGTCGAATTCTATGGTTTGTTCAACTGTTTTTCCCGTGATGCATGACGATGTATTTTTATCATTCCTTCCGTTGTCGCATATTTTCGAACGCAATCCCGGCCATTACCTGCCGTTTTTCAACGGATCGTCCGTTGCCTATGCCGAGAGCATTGAAACAGTGGCGGCGAATATGGGTGAGGTTCGGCCAACGCTGATGACAGCCGTTCCCCGATTGTACGAAAAAATGTATGACCGTGTCCGCGATAATCTTGCTTCGGCTCCGCCGATCCGTCGGAAAATTTTTGCGTGGGCGCAGCGCGTCGGTAAAAAAGCGCGAGAAACGGGGAGCAAAGGATTTTCGTATAAAATTGCCGATAAACTGGTGTACTCCAAATTGCGGGGACGTTTAGGCGGCCGAATTAAAATCATGGTATCGGGGGGAGCGCCGCTCTCGAAAGAAATTGCCGAATTTTTTGCCGATATGGGCGTCACGATTTTAGAGGGATACGGCTTGACGGAGACGTCGCCGGTTATTACAGTCAATCGGCCGGCATTGATCAAGTTCGGTTCCGTCGGATGCGCGATAGAAGGCGTGGAAGTCAAAATTGCCGAGGATGGAGAAATCCTTACTCGCGGCCCTCACGTCATGCTCGGGTATTATAAAAATGAAGCCGCCACGAAAGAAGTCCTTGATGCCGACGGATGGTTTCATACCGGCGATATCGGATTTCTCGATTCCGACGATTATCTCACGATCACGGACCGCAAGAAAAATATTATCGTCACATCCGGTGGTAAAAATGTTGCGCCTCAACCGATCGAAAATATTTTAGTCACCATTCCGTATATTGAACAAGTCATGGTCATCGGCGATAAACGCAATTTTATCAGTGCGCTCATTGTGCCGAATTTTGAAAGGCTCCGGAACTATGCGAAATCGAATCAATTGAAATTTAATTCCGAAGAAGAATTGCTCAAACATCCTGAAATATACAAGATGTTGGATCAGGTAATTCAGGAAGCCCAGGACCGTGCCGGATTTGCCCGCTATGAAAAAGTTAAAAAATTCGCTCTGCTGCCACGCGCGTTTACGATCGAATCGGGCGAACTTACGCCGTCGCTTAAAGTTAAACGCAACGTCGTGATCGATAATTTCGAAAATATTATTCATGAATTGTACAGTAAAAACCTGGAAGATGCTCGCGACGCATTTTAATGATATGGTCACAGAAAGTCATTTATAAACTTTTATTATCATGATTGATACCAAACATATTTTAACTGTCGGCGTCGACGACAGCACTAAAGCAGTTTACGACAACTATATCAGCGGATTGAACCGGGTATTGCCGATCAGCGAATCCAACAGCAAAGCCGCACTAAAATCGCTGATGAATATTTTGATCACGCTCGAAGAGAACAAAGATATCCGGAAGGGTTTCAATTCTCTCCCGTCGTTTTTTATTACGCATCGCATGATGTACATGAAACTGTTTGATTTTCTGACGGAACAGGGTTTCGATGTTGACGCAATCGACGGGCTGATATTTAAAGATGAAATGTTGGAATTGCCATCGGGCGAGGAATTCATCGATCATTTCCGCAATGCGATGGAAGCGGTTTTTCAGATTTTCAAACCTTTTATGGAAGCCGATGACGACGTCGACCGGTTTTCGAGAATGATGAGAATTTACACAGATTTTATTAAATCGAAAAACGACGTTGGCAGCATGGTCCGGTTGATCCATCATTTTTCAGGGTTTTGTGATAATATTTATCTTGAAGGTTATAAAAAACTCAACGACGGATGGGGCGGTAAACTGGATCTGGATCAGTACGTTTACCCCGTGTTCTTTAAAGAAATCATCCGCGAATCTGTTGAGTCGTACGGATACTCGGATTATATTATCGATTTTCTATACGATCGTTTGAAGGAAGTCGGTGAGGCGGAAACGGTATTGCCCGGCCTGTACGATTTTTCCACTAGCCTTAGAAATCAGAACTCCATGCAAAAGGAGATCAAAAAAGCCGATGAAGCGCTTGCGATAGAAATCAAAAAAACGATCAGTCTTGTTGAAAAGCAAAAGGGAGAAGCGCTTTCGGAAAACGCCAAACGCAAAGTTATAGCCGAACTTACAGCGTATGAAGTCCTCGAAGGTCTGGTTTATTATTACTTTGATGAAAAGCGGCTTCAAAAAATCATGCGCGATACGAAGAACGAACAACTCTTTGAACCTGCTTTGGCCATGATCAAAGATTACACGCCGAAAATCAAACATTTTGTCATGTATGCGCTCGGTAAACTACTCCTGGCTCCGAACACGCAAATTAAAATGAATGAAGTCATTTTGAAAATGTTTTGCAACAACATCAAAGCCGACGTTGAAACGATCAACGGACAGGCCGTGATGAATAATTTACCAAGCCAGTACCGCCAGCGCGTGCCGGATCTTGAAGTGCGATTTTTTCTAAACCGCATCATGACCAATACCACGACGCTTGAAGGATTTGAACCCATTGAAGAACAGTTCCGGACGTTCATGGTCAATCAGTCCGAACTTCCGCTGATCCACGAAATGTTTATCGAGCGTGCTGCGGAACGCCGCCACGCGTCGGCGATCATGTCATTTTATATTGCGGCGATGCTGACACAGGAATTAGGCGATGTAATGCCGGATCAAATTATCAAAATTCTCGCCGGACGACTTTCTCTCACCTACAGTTTTACTCGGCGCATCAATTTGTATCGGGAAATCAAAAAATTGCGGTACGAATATGACGGCACGCACGCCGGAAAAGAAACGCTGCATTACAACGGATTTGACCGTCAAAATTTAGAAGTACCTGAAAAAGAAAAACGAACGCCTCTCAAAGACCGTTCGCTTGACGAACAATGGATCATTCTCTATCACGTAATCAACAACCGCGAACTGCAACTGTCATTGCGTTTGATCGATGAAGAAGTGTTATTCGATTATATTCTTGCGAAAGCCGATCATGATAAAGAATTGGATGCAGCTCGGATGGACTTGCGAAGCAAAGTATACAAAATCGTCGATGATAAATTTCTTGATCTTTTAAGCGATGAAGAAGAACATGCCAAGCGCGATATGGAAAATCGCGGAGAATTTCCCGTTGCTTATTACGCAAAATATGAAAAAATCCGGAGTATTCTCATCGCACAATTCCTGGCATCCGGCTGGGATATGGAAGTGTATGAATTAAAGCGTACGGGTAAACGTTCGCTCATTAAATTGACTCAAAATGAATTGCTGCGCAGCATTAAAAATATCGATGCAAAACGCATTCTCGAACAATACGAATATAAAGAAGCTCGTGAAAATATCGACGTGCATACGCTTAGAAAACAAGTTGAAACGCGTGAGCAACTGCTTGCGTTCATTAATCAAACCAGCCGCGAGGAACTTCAAAACTTACAAAAAATTAATCGACTGACCGATGAGGCCATTGCACTGCTGAGTTATAGTTCTACAAAACTTCGCAGCAACGAACTCAAGGTCGAGCTTGGCATCAAACAATTGGTCGAACGCTTGAAATGTGATTTGGGACTGCAAGCATCACGTGAGCCTTTACCGTTGGATTCGATTTGCCGCGATTGTTTTAACGGCAAATACGGGAAAGTCGACGTGAAGGTTATCAAAAAAGATAAATCGGGCAAGCCGATGATCGATCCTGAAACAGGCGAAGAAGCTGAAAAAACGTATACGATCGTGCCGGATAAATTTCCGGATTATCTCGAGCCCGCACGCAGAGAAGTTTTCAACTTAGACAAAGCGACGTTGTATCGCGTGTTTTATGCCATTACACTGCAAAGTATCGTTTCCGAAACGTTCAGTTCCATGACGTTTATTAAAGAAGCGCTTGCTACAAATAAATATGTAATTGCCGCCGACGGCCTTAAAGAACAGGCCATTGAAAATCACGAGATTTTAGATTATGCGCGTATCCGTTTTGAGATGGCAAGTCAGCTATCGCCGTATACATTGCAATACGCTTCATAGGTTTCACTATAATTTTTTCCAATTCCCATGAATTATCAATGAAGGAGAAGCACCATCATGCTGATCAAACATTACGGTTTTGTGTTTTTGTTAACCCTGATTTTAGCCATAGGTTGCGGTAAATCCGGTGATAATGCGAAAAATGAAGGCGAGTTAAAACCCAAGTACGGCGGGACGCTCGTGTATGCTAAAAACAATCCTCCGGCAACATTGGATCCGGCGCTGACGGCTGAAACCGAATCGACCATTCCATGCGACAATATATTCGATCCTTTGGTGCAACTGAAACTTGGCACGACCGGCATCGCGCCTGCTCTTGCACGTTCGTGGGATATTTCCAAAGACGGCCTGACTTATACATTCCATTTGCGTACCGGCGTGAATTTTCATGACGGTACTCCTTTCAATGCCCAAGCGGTGCTTTTTAGTTTTGACCGCCAACGGGACGTAAAACACCCGCATCATCGTCCGGCCGACAAATTCGAATATTGGAAAAATTTCAGCATGAACGATATTGTCAATGACATCAAGGCATCCGACGATTCAACGGTAGTTTTTACGTTGCGCGAACCCAACGCAACATTTTTGTATATTTTAAGCATGTTGTTTACAGCGATCGTGAGTCCGACCGCTATGGAAAAATACGGAGAAAATTTTTCACAAAATCCCGTCGGTACGGGCGCGTTTAAATTCGTCAAATGGGATTCGGACGGTACATTGACGCTCGAAGCCAATGCCGATTACTGGGATGGGAAACCTTATTTGGATAAGCTCGTTTTTAAAGCCGTCGATCAACACGAAGAGCGTTATCAAAAGCTCATGAATGGCGAATTCGACATGATCGAATCGCCAGGACCTGATCGCATGAAGGAAATTGAAAAAAATACGAAATTCAAAACGTTCAAACAGCCGGGCGTCAATATTGCTTATCTGGCGATGAACATGAACAAAAAATTGTTCAGCGATTTACGGGTGCGACAAGCGATCGTTTACGGTATTAATCGTGAAAAATTAGTGAGTGAAGTTTATGGTGAATTCGGACGGCCTGCTAAAAACCCGATTCCTCCGATGATTTTGGGATACAATGATGAAATTCGCCCCACGCCATACGATCCTGAAAAAGCGAAAAAACTTTTGGCGGAAGCCGGCTATGCCAATGGCCTTAAATTAAAATTATGGACTATGCCGATCTCCCGTGAATACATGCCGGACGGACAAAAAACGGCATCCATGATTCAAAACGATTTGAAACAAATTGGCGTAGAAACCGAAATTGTTACGTATCCATGGAACGATTATCTTGAACGTATTTACCGTGGCGAACACGATCTGGCTGTAATGGGTTGGATTGCCGATATTCCGGATCCGGATAATTTTTTCACGCTGCTCGACAAAAAAGTTGCAGAAATCTATCCATCTAACAATATTGCGTTTTATAAGTCCGATGAAATGTATCGTTTGCTCACAAAAGGTAAAGCCACTTCCGATCAGGTTGAGCGGGCGAAAGTCTATCGCGATGCTTGTGCCGTTTTTAATAAAGATTTACCATGGTTTATTATTGCGCATTCGGTCGTGATTGTGCCGATGCAGTCATACGTGATGAATTTTCAGCCGTATGCCAGCTATGCGCGTAAATTTAATCACGTATGGCTCAATAAGTAAAAATTTTAACCACAAATACATTTGAAAGACTAACTGAATGATAAAAAAGACTCCTGCAACGCAGTGACATGATTGTGTCATGATGCTGCGTCCACAACACACGAGGTGCATCATGCGTTATATCCTGACCCTGACGTGCGGCCTGATTTTGATAGCGTGCGGAAAATCCGACAAGAAGGAATTGACCGGCGAAATCAAACCTCAATACGGCGGCACGTTGATTTATGCAAAAAGCGGCCCTCCATTGACGCTCGATCCTGCGCTGACCAAAGAAACCGAATCGTCCGTCGTCCTGGCGAACTTATTCGACGGCTTGGTCGCGCAACGCGCGGGTAAAACAGCCATTGATCCCGGTTTGGCCCACTCTTGGGAAATTTCCAAGGACGGCTTAGTGTATACTTTCCATCTTCGCTCCGGCGTCACGTTTCATAACGGCGAACCGCTTACGGCTGCAGCCGTTATTTTTAGCTTCGAGCGGCAAGGTAATCCCAAACATCCTTTTTACTGGAAGGATGCCGATTACTCTTCATGGAAAGGATTTGAAATGACGAAACTCATCAAATTCCTCCGTGCGATCAATGATTCCACCGTCGAAATCACATTGAATAATCCGGATGCAACTTTTTTGAATATTCTCTCCCATCACGTGTGTCTGATCGTCAGTCCTTCGGCGCTTCAACAGTACGGAAAAGATTTCTATAAACATCCGGTCGGAACAGGTCCTTTCCGGTTCGCGAGTTGGAATGATGATGGCGATATCGTTTTGTTGGCCAATGGCAATTATTGGAATGGTCGCCCGTATATTGATACGCTAGTAATGCGGTCAGTTCCTGATGCGCATCAGCGGTGGGAACTGCTCAAAGCCGGCGCCATCGATATGATGGCGGCTCCGAGCGAAACGGACATGGCGGAAATAGAAAAAACGCCGGGAATTAAGTTTTCAAAACAGCCAGGTTTGAACATCTCCTACCTTGCCATGAACATGAAGAAAAAACCGTTTACAGACGCGCGGGTTCGTCAGGCAATAGTTTTGGCAATTGACCGAGAGAAATTAGTGGAGGAAGTTTTTAAAGCCTTCGGGCGGTCGGCGAAAAATCCAATTCCGCCGATGTTGATCGGTTACAATGACGAAATCCGTCCGACGCCGTACGATCCGGCCAAAGCGCGTCAATTACTTACCGACGCCGGTTTTCCCAACGGGTTCAAAACGACGTTATGGACGATGCCATTGACGCGTGAATACATGCCCGATCCGTCCAAAGCCGCCACGTTGATACAAAAATATCTTAAAGATGTCGGTATCGAAGTGACCATTCAGACTTTTCCGTGGAGTGAATATCTTGAAAAAACTTACGGCGGGCAACACGACATGGCTATCATTGGGTGGGTTGCCGATGTACCGGATCCGGATAATTTTTTCTATCCCTTGTTAGATAAATCCGTTGCAGAAAAACTTCCATCCTCGAACATTGCATTTTATTCGGATAATGAAATGCATCAGTTGATCTTAACCGGTAAATCTACGGCCGATGCACTGGAACGCAGCAATGCGTATAAAAAAGCATGCGAAGTGTTCAACCGCGATCTACCTTGGTTTACCATCGCGCATTCCGTAACCATCGTTCCGATGAAAGAGATGGTCATGGATTTTCAATTGCATTCAACGTCGGTAAGAAAGTTCAATAAATTGTGGTTAAAAAAATAAGGTTTTAATCTTTTCGAACTAAAAATAAAAAGGATAAGCTTATGAAATTCCTTAACCCTATCTCATGGCTTATCGTTGGTACGATGGTAATGATGATTGCCTGTGGAAAATCGGATCAACGTAAAGAATCCACGTCGGATGAATCCAAGCCTCAATATGGCGGTACATTCATTTATGCGAAAAACGGTCCTCCGCTGACGTTAGATCCGGCATTGACCAAAGAAACGGAATCGACGGTCATTGTTGATAATATTTTTGATGCCTTGGTGCAGCAACGTGCCGGCAAGATCGCCATCGATCCTTGTCTCGCCAAATCCTGGGATATCTCGACCAATGGTATGATATACACGTTTCACTTGCGTACGGACGTTACTTTCCATGACGGTTCGCCGTTTAATGCCGATGCCGTTTTATTTTCCTTTGAGCGTCAAGGCAATCCAAAACATCCTTTTCACGGCAAAGCCGATTTTGATTTCTGGCGCAGTTTCAATATGGACAATATCATCAAGAGCATTAAGGCGTTGAATGATTCTACCGTTGAATTTAACCTGACGAGCCCGGATGCAACATTTTTAAATATTTTATCGATGAATTTTCTGCAGATTGTCAGCCCAAGCGCAATGAAAAAATACGGCGCCGATGCTTATAAAAATCCGGTTGGTACGGGCGCATTTAAATTTGTCAGTTGGAACAATGATGGAAGTGTGGTGACTATTGCTAACGATCAATACTGGAATGGCAAACCGTATGTAGACACGTTGATTTTTAAACCGATTCCGGATGCCCGTCAGCGTTGGCAAGCGCTCAAAGCCGGAACAGTGAGCATGATGAGCGTTCCGGATCTGGCTGATATCGACGAAATTCAAAATACCGCCGGCGTTAAAGTTTCTCAGCAGCCCGGCGTCAATGTTGCCTACATGGCGATGAACATGAATAAGAAGCCATTTGATAATTTAAAAGTGCGCCAAGCGATTGTGTATGCGATTGACCGTGAAAAACTCGTTAAGACCGTCCTTTCGCAAATGGGACGTCCGGCCAAAAATCCCATTCCTCCGAATTTACTCGGATACAATGATGAGATTCGTTTTACACCGCATGATCCTGAAAAAGCCAAACAACTTTTGGCTGAGGCAGGTTTCCCTAATGGATTTAAGTGTGCCTTATGGACGCTTCCCGTTACGCGTGAATATATGCCGAATGGTAAATTGGCCGCAGAAATGGTTCAGGCGGATTTGAAAGCCGTCGGTATTGAAACAGAAATTTCTATTCCTAATTTTGAAGAATATCTTCTGCGCCGCGGTAACGGCGAGCATGATCTGATCATTTCAGGATGGGTCGGCGATGTTCCCGATCCGCATTTCTTTTTCTATCCGCTGCTCGATAAATCCAGTGCGGAACAGCGCCCTTCGAATAATGCGGCATTTTACAAGAGCGAAGAAATGCATGAATTGATCGTCAAAGGTAAGGAAACATTCGATCCGTTGGAACGAAGCAATATTTATAAAAAGGCGTGTGAAGTGTTTAATCGTGATCTTCCATGGTTCACGATCGATCATGCTGTGGCTATATTGCCTATGCGTGACAATGTCATGAATTATCTCATGCATGCCAGCTCAGTAAGAAAATTCGATAAAGTCTGGCTTAAGAAATAGTTGGCTATGTCGTCAGCCATTGGATTTTTTTTGAATGAGTATTCAATTGTTTTAGTCGTTTAGATACACACACTATCTTAGATATACACATAAGGAACGATCATGAAACGATTTCAACGTAAGCCGTGGCTGGCTGCATGTATTGTATTATTGTTATGTTCGTGTGGAAAATCGAATCAACGTACGAACGGAACTATCGATTCTTCGAAACCTCAGTATGGCGGGACGATCATTTACGGAAAAAACGGACCGCCTCTCACGCTCGATCCCGCATTCACACGGGAAACAGAATCATCGATTATTGTGGTCAATATTTTTGACGGTTTAGTCGAACAAAGAGCCGGAAAAGTCGCCATCGATCCGGCTCTGGCGAAATCATGGAAAGTTTCGGACGATGGAAAAACGTACACGTTTAGCCTGAGGACAAGTGTGACGTTTCATGATGGAACGCCATTCAATGCCGATGCCGTCGTGTATAATTTTGACAGGCAGCGCGATCCCAAACATCCTTCCCACTTCAAAGATCTCGATTACGATTACTGGAAAAATTTTAATATGGACAAAATCATTAAGTCCATTCACGCAATTAATGATTCCACCGTTGAATTTGTTTTAAATGAGCCCGATGCAACATTTTTGAATATTCTGACGCTGAATTTTCTCGGGATGGTCAGTCCGGATGCGTTGAAAAAATACGGCAAAGATTTTTCGAAAAATCCCGTCGGAACAGGCGCATTCCGGTTTCTCGAGTGGGATGCGAGCGGGAATGTTGTCACACTAGCCAACGAACAATTTTGGGGAGGGCGGCCGTTTATCGATACGCTGATTTTTAAGCCGATTCCTGACGCTAAACAACGATGGCAAATGTTGAAATCCGGTGCGATCAATATGATGGGCGTACCGGATCAATCCGATATTACTGAAATTGAAAACACGGCGGGCATCAAATATTCGAAACAACCCGGATTGAATATTTCTTATCTCGCTATGAATACTAGTAAAAAACCTTTTGACAATCCGAAAGTACGCGAGGCCATCGTGTTGGCAATCGATCGCGATAAATTGGTCGAAAAAGTTTTTGCTCAACTCGGACGCTCTGCGAAAAATCCGATTCCGCCCAGCGTGCTCGGATATAACGAAGAAATTCGGTTTACATTGCATGATCCGGCCAAAGCCAGACAATTACTGGCCGAAGCGGGATTGCCGAACGGCTTCAAATGTTCCTTGTGGACAATGCCAATCGTACGCGAATACATGCCTAACGGCAAACTGGCGGCGGAAATCATTCAGGCCGATCTTAAAGAAGTTGGTATTGAAACCGATATCGTCATGTATTCTTGGGATGAATTTCTCCGTCGCCGCGGTAATGGCGAACACGATCTGACGATTGCCGGCTGGGTAGGCGATGCGCCCGATCCTCATTTTTTCTTTTATCCGCTTCTTGATAAGAGCATTGCCGAACGCAAACCTTCGACCAATGCGGCATTTTACACCGGCGAAGCCATGCATCAATTGATTCTCAAAGGTAAAGCAACATCCGATCCGGTCGAACGCAGCAGTATTTATAAAAAAGCATGCGAGGTTTTTAATAAAGATCTTCCTTGGTTCACCATCGCCCATTCCGTGACGATTGTCCCCATGAAGGAAAATGTCATGGATTTCCAATTGCATTCCAGTTCAGTCCGGAAATTTAATAAAGTTTGGTTGAAACGGATGTAGCGGTCATATCTCTGCAAACAAGCATAAGTATTGACTCTAAACGGTTTTTTTAATACCTTGCGACGCATTTTTTGAAACGAATGATTTCAGATTGAGTCGTAAGAAATGAAAAGTAAATCGACTGTCATTTTACTGAGCCTGTTCGGGTTTTGTTTTATTTCGCTGTTCATCGTTATGCTGTATAATTTGGTATGGCCTGACGTGAGTTTTGGAAGAAAAGTGGCATTGATCGAATTAGACGGAGAAATTTTTGACTCACGCGACATCGTCAGACAATTTAAGAAGTTCCGTGACGACGCTTCGGTAGAAGCGATTGTCTTTCGCATCGAAAGCCCGGGCGGCGGCATCACTCCTTCGCAGGAAATTTACGATATCATCAAAAAAATTCGTTCCGGTGGAAAACCGGTGATTGCATCGATGGGCAGTGTGGCCGCATCGGGCGGTTATTACGTCGCATGTGCCGCCGATACGATCGTAGCCAACCCCGGCACTATTACCGGCAGCATCGGCGTCATTATTCAATATCCCAACGTTGATCAATTGCTGGATAAAGTCGGCGTTAAATTCACTACCATCAAAAGCGGTCAATTCAAAGATGCGTTGAGTCCTTACCGAGACATGACTAAAGCCGAAGCTGAATATCTCCAAAATTTTGTAATGAACGCTTACGAACAATTTGTACAGGCTGTGGCGATAGAGCGGCAGCTTGACACGGCCTATGTCCGTCGATATGCCGATGGCCGTGTTTTTACAGGACAACAAGCAAAAGACTTACAGTTAGTAGACGTTCTGGGCACATACGACGATGCAGTCATGATTGCGGGTCGACGTGCCGGCATCGAAGGCGAGCCGGAAGTCGTGCGTGAGAAAAAACGTAAACCGTCATTATTCGAAATATTTTTTGATGAAGATGCCGGCGCTAAAATCGGTACATTTCTGCCGGAATTTAAAAGTTATCCCGTCATCAGTTATAAATACGGTTTTTGATTTATGAATATTACCAAAGCGGATATTATCGGAAAAATTACAGAAGCTGTCGGACTAACCAAAATTGAAACGGAAGCCGTGATCAATGGTTTTATTGTAGTCATCAATGAAGCTTTGAAAAACGGGCAAGAAGTGGAAATCCGGGGTCTGGGAAGTTTTCGGATTATTGAACGTGAGCCGCGTCTGGCACGTAATCCTAAAACCGGTGAAATGATTCAATTACCCAAACGCCGCGTTCCGCAATTCAGACCGTCGAAGGATCTTAAAAAAGCTGTAAACGAAACAAAATAATTACAAACAGATAAATTCATTAACGAAGGAGTTCCAATGCCCTGCGGAAAAAAAAGAAAAAGAAGAAAAATGGCGACGCATAAGCGCAAAAAAAGACTTAGACGCGATCGTCATAAGAAAAAAGCGCGTTAATTAGCGTTCATGCGTAAAAGCCTCGTTCATCGATGAACGAGGCTAATTTTTTTAATTGAATTATGCGCAACATCAAAATCAATATCGAATACGACGGAACGAAATTTCACGGATGGCAGTTCCAAAAAGAACAACGTTCGGTTCAGGGCGAATTGCAAAAAGCCGTGAAGCATATTACCGGCGAAGATGCCGTAGTTGAAGGGGCCGGACGTACTGATACGGGAGTTCATGCGCGGGGGCAAGTGGGCAACTTTAAAATTGAAAAACTGATCGAAGCAGGCGCTTTACAAAAAGGCCTTAATGCCGTGTTACCTAACGATGTTCGTATTACAGCTGTCGAAGAAGTTGATTTGAACTTTCATGCGCGATTTTCCGCCAAAAGCAGACGATATAGATATCGGATCATTCAGCAGCCGATAGCTATTGGTCGCCAGTATCATTGGTATTACCCTCATACGCTGAATTTTGAAATCATGCAGGAATCGGTTGTGCATTTGCTCGGAGAAAAAAGTTTTAAGACTTTTTGTCTTTCGGAAGCGGAAGTCAATCATTATCGCTGTAATGTCATTGGTGCGCAATGGTATGAAGAAAAAGGATTAAAAATATTTGAAATTCATGCTAACCGTTTTCTGCACAACATGGTACGATGTCTCGTAGGAACGTTTATTAATCTGGGAAAAGGGAAAATTTCATCGAATGACTTGCCGGTCATTATCGAAAAAGAGGATCGTAAACTTGCAGGATTTACGGCGCCAGCCGTAGGTTTGTGTCTTGAAGAAGTGATTTATTGAAGCTTATTCTCTACGTAGACTCCAACATGGTACAATAATTGTCCTATTTAAAAGTAAGTATTCAACGATTAAACTTTAATTGTTTAAAAACAAACAGTTAAAATTAGTAAAAATAAATGTAACTTCAGATTTCTGTGAAGTTCATTTCAGTTTTTTGAAAATTTTCTCCTTGTTTTGAGGGTTTAGGGTAAATTGGTCTGAAGTTAGGGCTTTTGATCAATTTGTGAAGCGTTGCAGTTTCTTAGGGGTTCTGCAACGCTTCTTTTATTTTCCATCTTAGCTTTTCATTCGCGACAAAATCAGAAGACTTAAGAAGCCGAAAACCGCGTTGCCAAGCCAAGCTGCCTGAATCGGAGTCAGGGACTGACTGTAACCCATCCAACGGCCCATTTGAATCAAAATCCAATATGAGAAGCAAATAACGAGAGTAAGAAAAATATTCATTCCAGCACCACTCTTGCGACGGGATGCCGCGAGGGGCGCTCCGAAAAGTACCATGATAAAACAAGTCAGCGGGTATGAAAATTTTAAATGGTAATCAACTTCCCATCTTTCCGTACGAGCTCCGCTGCGTTTGAGCTTCAAAATAAAAGCGCTCATCTCTTCGAAATTCATTTCTTCAGGATTACGCTCGCGCCTCAAAATATCATCCGGATCGAAAAACAGATCATCTTTTACGAGCACAGTCAGGCGCTCGACTTTTTCATGTCCTTGATCAAAGGTGCGAACGCTAACGTTTTTGAAGTTCCATGAATTCTTGGAGGAATCCCAGTTTGCTTCTAGAGCATCCATTCGCTCGATTAACTGTGTGCCGAAAAACTTTTGAATCGATATATTGCTGGCGATCAGTCTGTTCTTATCGAATTTATCAATGAATACTTTAACACCGCTCGGGTCGTACATCGCTATATCGCGGCCCATCGCACGCCGGTTGATATTAACGCGCTCCACATGCGTTTGCCACAAATCAGTTTTTTTTTGATTGGCTGTTGGGACAACGTTCTCACTGATCCAGAAATTCAATAGACTGACACCGGCTGCACACATCAACACCGGAAAAATAAGACGGTACAAACTTACTCCGGACGCTTTAATAGCTGTCAATTCGTTGAATCGAGCAAGACTCCCGATCGAAAATAAACTAGCCAGCAAGATATCGACAGGCAGCGTTAATGTAATGATATTGGGAATGAAATTTAGATAATAGCTGATGATAATGTCGGTTGGAACTTTTCTGTCGATGAATTTATCGGCGTTTTCGACGTAGTTGACAGCCACAAATATTGAAACCATGGCGATCAGGGCAAAGATCAACACCGCCAGAAATTTTCTTACTAAATAACGGTCCAATATGGATATGAACAGAATCATAATTCATTGTCCACAAGTTCAAAATCCACTTCATGTTTATCACGATTGATGTTTGCGACTCGTACCGTCACTTCATCACCCAGTTGGAATGAACGTTTTTTACGTTCGCCCGTTAAGCGATAATTTTTGTCGTCGAAAATATAATAATCGCCCTCGAGGTTGCGGATGTGAATCAATCCTTCAATCAGAAATTCAGCAATTTCCACAAAAATTCCGAATCCGGTTACGCCTGAAATGATGCCTTCGTACACATTACCGATATGCTGCATCATGAACTCAACTTGTTTTACTTTAATTGACTCACGTTCGGCTTCCATGGCGATTTTTTCTCGATCAGAGCAATGTTTGGCCATTTCAGGCAATACTTCCCGCCACCAATCGACACGTTTGTAAGTCATTCCCTGATCGTACTCTTTGAGAAGACGGTGTACGATCAAGTCGGGATACCGGCGAATGGGTGAGGTGAAGTGTGAGTAATAATCAAATGCCAAACCAAAATGTCCAATATTGACCGGTGAATATTCTGCTTTAGCCATCGAGCGAATAGCAACTTTTTCGATTAAAAGATCTTCTTTTGTACCCTTAACCTTTTCAATAATTTTTTGAATTTGTTTAGGTCTTATTTGATCGCGGGATTTAGGTAAATGCGAATCATGCCCGAAAACTTTGAGTAACCGCAGGAAATTTTCAAACTTTTCCGTCACCGGTTTATCATGAATACGATACAAGAACGGGTAATGATTTTTTTTCGAAGTATGAGTGTGCAAACCGATATGTCTCGAGACGGTTTGATTAGCCAACAGCATAAACTCTTCGACCAAACGATGACTGGCCAAGCGGTCTTTGCGATAACATTGAACAGGTTTTCCATTTTCGTCAAGGATGAACTTTGATTCAGGCGTGTCAAAATCGATGCTGCCGTCGTGGAGCCGCTTCTTGGTTAAAAGTTGTGACAGTTGGCGCATTGTAAGTATCTGATCCAGGATAGCCGAATCCAATGCATCGGGCGTTTGTCCGTCGATGACGCTCTGAATTTCTTCGTAGGTGAACCGGCGTTTACTGTGAATGATCGTTTCAACGATATCGTAATCGACAACAGCGCCGGTATGATCGATCACCATAAATACGCTATAAGTCAATCGGTCAACATGCGGACGAAGACTGCAGACGACATTGGATAATTTTTCCGGCAGCATCGGTATAACCTGATCAACCAGATAAGTGCTGGTTCCGCGTTTGTATGCTTCACGATCCAACTCTGTCTTTTCGCGAACATAGTAGCTAACATCGGCAATGTGCACGCCAAGCAGATAATGTCCGTCATCAAGCAATTTCAATGATACGGCGTCATCAAAATCCTTGGCGTCAAAAGGATCGATTGTAAAACAAATTTCTTCACGAAAATCCATCCGGCGTTCAATTTCTTCCGGCGGAATCATTTCAGAAATGCGATCGCTTTCTTCCATCACTCGTTTTGGGAAATCGAAATGTAAGTCGTGTGCTTTGACAACCGAAAGAACGTCCACACCTTTTTCATCAGGAAAACCAAGAACTTCGACAATCGTACCCTCAGGGTTCTGATATTCATCTTCCCACGAATCGAGTCGGACAACAACTTTTTGTCCAGGCTTTGCATGGTTTGTAGCGCCAGCGGCAACATAAATATCACGCCGGAAACGAACATCATCGGGGATGACCAGTGCAAATTGCGGACGCTGTTCAAACGTACCGATTACGCGCGTATTTTTCCGTTCAATTACTTCGACAACCTCGGCTTCAATACGTTTGCCGCTGCGTCGTTTTGCAATAGGCACGATCATCACTTTATCGCCATGTAAAGCCGTACGTAATCGTGATGGCGAAATAAAAAAATCCTGTTCGTATCCGACAACGGTTACGAAACCCTCGCCACTTTTGTTGATTGAAATAGTTCCTTGAAGCAGGCTTGAGCGATAGCTGTAATATTTGCCTTTCTTGACGAGCGATCCGTTATGGAGCAGTTCATTAACGGCATCGGATAATTTGTCGAGTTCTTTTGCCGACTTAATACCTAACTGGCGGGCAATTTCCTTCAACTTGAATTGTTTTCCGGGTTGTTGTCGAAAAAATGCAATAAGCCGGTTTAATGTTTCTTTAATAGTTCCTCCCTAAGAAGTCTGTTTCTTTTTTAGAATAGTTGAGAATATCAATCGATCATCATCATGAAAAATCCATTTCCACCCGAAATATAGATATAATACAAGATAAGAAATAAAAGAAAAAATTTGTATAGTTATGTTGTTGATACCTAATCGATCGAACAGTAAGTCAAGTCCGCTATAGATTACAAAAAAAGCAGCGCCAAACGCCGCGACTTGCCAATTATCCCATCGAATCGGTCGTAACTTGAGTTTAAAATAAAGTTGTCCCAACTGCAAACCGGCTGTCAAAGCACTGGCCGTGACGCATCCGATAGCTGCACCAAGGATTCCATAACTTGGAATGAGCAGAAAATCTATCACAAGATTGACCACAACGAAAAAAATATTGTTAAATAAATTTAAATAAGGAAATCCTGACATGATCAATACCGGTTCGACGCTTGAAAAAACTGTATGCAGCATAATGCCAAAACATGTGAGAACAAGAGCCGTGGTGCCGTATACAAAATCGCTTCCGTAAACGTTCAACAGCAAATGACCGAAAAGTACATTGAGTACAAAAAATCCTGCACTGAGAAAAAAACTGATATGGATGATTGTAGAATAAATTTTTTCTAGCGCGTCGTAATTTTTCTTCTGACGCATTTCGACTACAACCGGCATCATGATCGGGTCGATAGCCTGCGGGATGTTGCGCATGGTATTGGCAATATTCAGAATTATCTGAAATACGGCCACGGGCCCCGCAGGCGCTAAAATGCTAAGCACAATAACGTCAACTTTTAAAATTACAATGGACAGAAAGTCGGCAAACATGACCGGTAATCCGAATGATACGATCCGTTTCCAAATACTGAATGGAGGCCAAAACCGGAAGATTTTTTTAAACGAAAAAAATTTATTGAAAAAGTATAGTGCAACAAAGCATCCGCCAGTGAAACCCAGCGCTTTGGCATAGAACGGAGCTGCCACAATAGAGAGCGAAAAGAAAATAATGCATAAAAATATGAGATCAAGAAATGGTTCGGCGCCGTTTCGCACGAATACCCAAAACTTCATAAATTTTAATCCGCGCGTTGCCGTCAATAAAATGGTCGTCAAACAATAAAACGGCGTTGACCACGACATGATTTTCAGATATTCTTCCAGAGGCGGTTTATCCAGCCATCGTGCAATGTCACCTGCAAACAAGTACATAAAAAGCACAAAAAACGCGCTGAGCATGAAGCTCAGATAAATATATGCCGCAATACCCTTGTAATATTCTTCATCATTTTCAGTCCGGCTTTTGACGACAAAATCGATCACGAGGCGATGAGCGCCAAAATAGCATACGATAAAGGCAAGGTTCATAATTAACCACGTAGTGCTGAAATAGCCGAAAACCGTCTGTCCCAACACTCGAGTTGCAATAATATCAAAAACGAAATGGGAGAGTTTACCGAGATTGCCGATTAAGTTGATAAAGGCGCCCCTGGCAACGACACTTGTTTCAGAAATCGTTTGTTGATTCGCGCTCAAACGATGCAAGCCTCAATGAATAAGGTGATCATGTTACTTGGACACCGCAATTTTGATGGTACGCGTGGATTTTTTCCCACCCGAAGTTTTGGCGGTTATTTTCGCAAAATAAATGCCGCTCTGAATCTTGTTTAACGGCCACACAACTTCATTATCCGTAGCAGCAGCGCCTGGTCCTCGAAGCGTTTGAACCAAATCACCGGCTAAATCAACAATGTGAATCGTTACATCCGCTTGTTCGGATAAATAATATCGGATGGTTGTGCTCTCACCTCGAGCCGGATTCGGGTAATTATACACCGATCTTTTGGGCATTAATTCATTGCCGGGTGTGATGGGTGTTGCTTGTTCATCTGTAAAGGCCGAATGAACGGCATCGTGCAGAAATTGTCCCCACTTGATTTGGGCTGAATTATATGTTCCGGGCAAATCCCACATGTAAATAAACCCGTCTTCGCACGCAGCAACGATCTCAATGTCGCCGTCGTGATCGGCATCCAAGATGGCTGGGGATCCTAAAATCGATTGACCTGTAGCCAGTGGAAATCCGGATTTAGGACTGCCTTTCAAATCGTACGCATGGATCAAGCCATTCGAAGCGGCCGTCAAAAGATCCATAGCATTATCTCCGTCGATATCGCCGATTAAAACGGAAGAAGAAATCAGACCAACAGGATTACGGGCATTAAGCGTAATTGGAAAATTTGTAACTAAACTTCCGTTATGATTAAACGCATAAATTTTATTTGAGCCAGCCAGCACAATTTCTAAAAAACCGTCTTTATCGATATCGGCCATTGACAACTGGGAAAAAACTTTTTCCGATACTGAAAAAGACAGATTGGAATTTGGACCAAGAAAAGTTTTAATGACGCCGGTCGTTCCGGACTGATCCAATGCGATGGCTGTTGTACGCCCGCTGTGTGATAAGTCGCCGGCAATAAAGGATCCTGATGCGTTGTCCAATACCGAAAAATTCATTGTTGATATCGATAAAATAATCAGTTCAGACGATGTGCTGACCAACACCGAATCGTTATTAAATAAGGCTGTAGATAAAATCGGGTGGCTCAAATTCACTGAATTGGCCAATGTGCCATTAGAATTGAGGATGACCAATAATCCGTTTTGACATCCTGCAATAATTTTTTTATCAGGCATAATCATTGGACTTGACGTGATAGCATTTCCGGTTTGATATACAAACAACGTATCAGCCGATTGGTCGACGTCGGCATCTTCAGCCTTCCACGCTACAATGTGCCCGCTTTTTGTACCGACGATGATGTCTGACTTTCCATCATTGTCCAAATCAGCCAATGCAGGTGAAACTAAAATGGAATCTGAAGTTGAAGCAAAAAATGCGACGGGGTATTCGGTCGAATCGCCGCCTAATCCGTAATAAGTTTTGAAATGAGAACTTGTGATAACCGGTTTACCATCAGAGTTCCAAGCCCACACACTTCCATCGCTACTCGCGGCAATAATTTCCTCGCGGGTATCGCCGGCAATGTCGCCATAGGTAACTGAATTGAAACCGAATCGCTCTCCTGTATATTGCGGAAAACCTTTTTGCATCAACGATGTCCGAATGTTCATCGACATAATCGGTTGCAGCGTGCTGATTTGAGAGATCGTAATGCCGTGATTGGCACGATCATTACTCAGGGAATTGGGCACTGAAAATGGCGTCAGAAAAATGGAGTCAACATTTTGATTAAAGACTGCGAATGCTTCATTACCTTTGAAGTAAAAATCAAACAAATCACCGCTATTGGTAAAACCAATATCCTGGCTGCCGGACGCCTCTACTAAACGCACGCCGCGCCTGTTGGGATCATTGTTAATTGAATTGGAAATCAAATTAGAAGTAATGATTTTTTCATCGATGTGCCATATTAACAGGCCGTTTCCCGGTAGAGCGCTGTCGTATTCATCGATGTTGGTTATCACTTTAGTTTCTGACGATCGGATGGCGCCGGCTTTATACAACGTATCATAGGTTACGACACCTGTCGATTCATTGCTGTCTTTGATCGCATGAAAGATAAAAGTCGGTGACAATTCATCTGGGATGACGTTTTGCTGTTTATTTTCAATAAGAAAATACTCGCTTGAATTAATTGGGACTTTAATGATGGTATTCTTTCCGGCTATTTTTTTTGGAGAAAGCATCAAATTGATACTATCGCTGATGACGATAGGTGCAGCCCAGCCCATGTAAATTTTTGTCCACGGATCAGGTTCGGCAGGAATCAACCCGTCACCATTGAGCGCACCCTGGTCTTCCAGGCCAAACACGCCGATACCATTTGTTCCATTACTCGTATTAAAAAGGTCAGGCATACCAAGCTGGCTTCCGAAATTAGAAACAAGAATTCCAGTAAGGCCAACTTCGACCGTGTCTTCCAATCCAAAAAACGGATCAATCAATGCTTGCGTTTCCGTCTCTGGTACAACAATGCCATTATGAATTTTAATGTTGTCATTATTAACCGGAACTCCATCGAAGGTTGAGCCAAATCGTTGCTGCAAAAGATCCAATGTTACAAATCGCGATGAAAGATCATCCGGAGTATTGTCGCTACGACTAAAGTCCTGACCAACACCGGCATGAAAAATTATGACATAATCATACAACGAAAAATCAATTGTGCCCATACTATCGGCTTTTGCAATAGCATCATAGAAAAATTCCGCCAGCCGCAGGCTTCGCTGTTCTTCCGACGCGTCTCTGCCATATTCGCGCATGAATTTATTGAGCGTAATGGCTTCATCGTCGTTATCGGGTTTTACAGTATAATCAATGATCAAATTGCTGTCAGACACATCGAGAAAATAATTTTTCATAGCGAGCAATTGATCTTCGAAATAACGTTTATTATGCGGAGGTGGGTCAATAGTACGATTTGGATTGGCGCCTAAATCAAAATGACCATTACCCGTTGTGCGATCGTTGTCGGGATCTTCAAGCCGAAATTGAACGCGTAACGCGAGTACATTAACATGACGCGGTATTCCGGATGTCATCGTTGCCGCAGATGATCTGGCCAATGACAGGTGTTTACGGAGTTGGAGATTTTGTCCGATTAAAGATGACGATAAGAGAATCAGAAGTATGACTGATCGCATGCAGTTTTTTTCAGCTTTAGATTTCCAAAAAAAAACCGAACACAGCTCTTTCGAACTGCCTCGGTTTTTGTTTCAACAGATTATACAAAAAAATCAAAAATTCAATCCGATGCTGTAAAATTGTGAGCCATCACGCGGATTAAATTCTCCGGCTAACTTGGTTGTGTAAGCGAAATCGAGCCGAATCATTGAATACTTAATACCGGCGCCGAAATTAAGATCATAGACTTTACCGGCGACATCAAGCGCGGTGCCCGTACGTAAAGAAAGAAAATCAGAATAAGTGTATTCCACACCAATATTGTGTCCGATTCGATGCCAGCCGTTATCACCCCATGTAGTAAACAATGCTTTTGAAAGGTCGTCCGATCCGTTTTTGCGGCCGCGCACAATCAAGCGGTTGATTTCATAGGTAGCATGAACGTTATTGAATTCAGATTTGTAAACCGGATAGGTGAAGCCGATTCGTAGATTAGTTGGAAGTACATCGGCTTGGTCCTGATCAACGTAGGCAATGCGGGGACCGATATTGGCAATACTGGCGCCGAATGTCAAATCTTTGACCCACAGGTTTTTCTTCATTATACCGATATCGAGTGCTACGGAACTACCGATACCCTTTTCATTTTCACCTGTATTTTTAATTCTTAGATTCGACAGACGGCTATATATGAATTTAATATTACCGCCGACACCGATATCTTCCGCTAATTTTGTCGAATACGAAGCGGCAATGGCCATATCAAAACTATTCAGCGTTCCAAGTTTTTCACCAATTTCGTCAGTGATATCTTGTTCTCCAAGATTGAAAAACGTAAAATTCAAACCGACAACGCCGATTTCAGGAAGATACCAAGACATTGATGCATAGTCGTAAAACATGTCGTTGAGATTGAATCCCGGGAGCCATTCAACATGCATGAATTGAACGTCACGTGGCTGTTCCGGCGTCGAAATAAATGATAATGCGCCTGGATTCCAATAAATTGCATTGGCGTCTTTGACGGTCGATACACCCGTCTGGCCCATACCATTGTGGCGTGCGCCAGGGGGAATCAATAAAAATAAGACGCCTGCTTCACTGGTTTGAGCCTGCATCGAATCGGTTGGTGCTACATGCGTGAGCAACGTTAGAAACAAAAAACCCGATATATACTTATTACGAAATACCATAGAACCTCCATGGAGATAAACTTGATGACAAGAAAATTTTATTTATTCAAAGCTAATGTTGTCAATAAATAGTTCTAACAAATGTTGTTGCTCGCATCTCCTTTATATCTGTAAAATTAAAAATAGCGAATTACTATAGTAAAACTAAACAATTCCGTTTTGGTTAGCAAGTTCAAACTATAACAGGAAGATTGAGATTCTAATCAGAGCAATTTTGTATCAAATGAGTACGCGCTGTAACAATTGTCCGATCGATAATCTCCTTTGCAGTAAATAGAGGAAGAATATTAACGTAAGAATATAAAAAAAAGTATTTTACATGTCAAGTAATAACTCTGCGGGCAAAAATTTCTTGCTAAAGAAGGGCTCGCATGATATATTGGGCAGGTTTTTAACAACGTTCGGGATCAGCATGGAGTTACGCAGCCGTCATTTGCTTGGTCTGGAAGGTATGAGCAAAGAAGAAATCGAGCTGATACTGGAGACGGCGGTTTCATTCAAAGAAGTACTCAATCGGCCTGTTAAAAAAGTTCCAACTCTCCAGGGGTATACAATCGTCAACCTGTTTTTCGAAGCATCCACGCGTACACGTATTTCGTTTGAATTAGCTCAGAAGCGGCTTTCGGCTGATACGATTAATTTTACAACAACTGGCAGCAGCACGCAAAAAGGCGAAACACTTAAAGACACGGCCAAAAATATTGAAGCTATGAAAGTGGAAATGGTCGTTATACGGCATGCTTCAGCCGGGGCGCCGTATTTTTTATCTCAGCGGCTCAAAGCACACGTGATCAATGCAGGCGATGGGGCGCACGAACATCCGACGCAGGGTTTATTGGATATACTTACTCTTAAGGAAAAACACGGCGATCTCAAAGGCATACACGTAGTGATTGTTGGTGATATTGCCCACAGTCGTGTCGCCATGTCAAATATTCACGGCTTGAAGGCATTGGGTGCTGATGTATCATTATGCGGGCCAACGACGTTTTTACCCCGCGATGTTGACCGATTGAATGTCCGGTTGTATACCAATATTCGTGATGCCATTCGTGATGCCGATGCGTTGAATGTTTTGCGAATTCAGTTGGAAAGGCAGGGATTGGAATTATATCCTTCTCTGCGCGAGTATCACGATCAGTTTGGACTTACGCTTGAAAAATTAGCGGCCGTATCGAAACCGATTACAATCATGCATCCGGGCCCGATCAATCGCGGCGTAGAAATGACCAGTGACGTCGCCGATGGCCCTCACTCGGTTATTCTAGATCAAGTGCTCAATGGTGTGGCCATAAGAATGGCCGTCTTGTATCTGCTCAGTCTTAAAAAATAATTTTTTTTAAATTCATTTATAAAGGAGTTATTGGTGTGCAGTCAATTTTAGTGACCGGCGGAGCCGGTTTTATTGGCAGTAATTTTGTTCGATACATGGTGAATAAATATCCTAATTACAGGATATTGGTTTTGGATGCTTTGACCTATGCCGGCAACCGTGAAAACTTAGCGGACTTGGAAAAAAACCCACGTTTTTTCTTTTATCAGGGCAATATTTGTGATAAAGATGTTGTCGATAACTTGGTTTCCAACGTCGATGCCATAATTAATTTTGCTGCGGAAACCCACGTAGACCGCTCGATTCATGAAGCTGAAAGTTTTGTCAAAACGGACGTCCTGGGAACGATGACATTGCTCGAAGCAGCTAAAAAGTATAAAATTGACCGTTATCTGCAGATTTCAACGGATGAAGTATACGGTTCGATCGAAGAAGGTTCTTTTACAGAAAATCATCCCTTAATGCCTAATAGCCCTTATTCTTCCAGCAAAGCAGGTGGTGATATGATGGTGCGCGCCTATTATGTGACGTATGGAACACCGACATTGATTACACGCGCTTCGAACAATTACGGTCCTTATCAATATCCGGAAAAATTAATTCCTCTTTTCGTGACGAACGCAATGGATAATATCCCATTACCGTTGTATGGCGACGGCATGAATGTTCGGGACTGGTTATATGTGATTGATCATTGTGAGGCTGTTGATGCCGTGCTTCATCATGGGCAAATTGGTGAAGTATACAATATTGGCGGGGGCAATGAAAAAACCAACATCGAAATTACAGGGCGGATTTTAAAATCGCTGAATAAGCCTGAATCATTAATCAAAAAAGTCGCCGATCGTCCTGGACATGACCGACGATATTCTGTCGATTGTTCAAAAATTGCCGGCATTGGATGGAAACCGCGATACCGTTTCGATGAAGCTATTGTTGAAACCATCCAATGGTATGTAAAAAATGAGTCTTGGTGGCGCAAGATTAAAGAAAAACAAAAAGCTTACCAGGAATTCATGAAAAAGAACTATGAAGAAAGAAAATAAGTTTTTAAATTCATTGTGTTCTTCAACCCGGTAGGGGCTTATGCCTGATGCAAAACAAAAATCTCTGGAAGATCTCATTAAAAGCGTTGAAATCTTTGACGGTTTGGAAACGCGTGATATTAATAAGGTTTTAAAAGTTGCCAGTGGAAAAAAATTCGAAAAAGAACAAATCATTTTCAAAGAAGGAGATCTTGGCGATTGTTTCTATCTTATTATCGAGGGCAGAGTGAAAATCACCAAACAAGTCGAAGGAGACAAGATCGAAGATGTCGCGCTTTTGACCGCAGGAGATTATTTCGGAGAGATGTCGCTGCTGGATGGAGAGCCGCGTTCTGCAACTGTTGTCGCAATTGAAGACAGCCGATTACTTGAGGTCAGGAACAGTCAGTTTATTAAAATTGTAATGAATGATGATAATTTTGCGCGAAAAGTTTTGTGGGCGTTTTGTATTACGTTTGCTAAACGTTTGCGGGCAACGAACAGTCTTCTCAGTGAATTTGCCAAACGGAAATAAATTTTTAGAATTCAAACGAGGCTGAAATGCGATGTGCCGAGCCTAGCGCATGCGAAAAGGATGTGAATCCATAATCAATTCGAATTTTATCAAGCGCTTTTAAGCCTAATCCCGCCGAGACTCCACGTGTTTTATATCCAAGTTGATATCCCACCCGAAGAAATGTGAGATCATTGAACCCAAATTCGGTTCCGGTATTCACTCGCAACCTTTCTTTGAGCGGTTTGACAATGTCTGTAGCAATATTCCATTGGTATTTCGAATGAGTCAGTATTTCATACTGACCGCCGAATCGCATACTTGTCGGAAGAGTAATCGACTGGCTGCGTAACTTACCTGAAGCGCCTATATTAGTAATTACAAAAGCAAGTCGTAAGTTACGCCCATCGAGCGACATTAAATGAGTGAAACCGGCATCGACAGCCCATGCATGAACGGAATTTTGAATGCGCTCATAGATATATTTGGTGGTCAGTCCTATTGACGAGCGTTCATTGATTTTGTAAGCGTATGAAAATCCGATTGCAAGATCGTGTGAAGAAAACAATGCCGTAGGCTCTTCGGAGGGAATTTCCCGTTGTTCGATATCGTCAACTCCCGTGGAGATGTAATGTATTCCAAAAGCATGCCGGTCATTTACAAATTTAGCTGCGAAAAAATTATGCGTGACGTCTTCGATCCAGCGGTTGTGTGTAAAAACAATGCTATTGAACGAATTGACCGTCAACATTGCCGGATTCCAGTACGTCGCCGTGGCATCGGATGCCGCCGCGGAAGTTGCTTCACCCATGCCGGCCGCGCGTCCGCCGATACCGATTTTCAAAAAAGCAAAACCGGTTTCACCGGTACCTGCCAATACCGATAGCGCCAATAGACCATTGACCGCAAAAAAAATCAACAATCGTTTCATAGCCTGCTTTATTTTAATTCCGGGTAAATGTTGCTAGTCGGGCAAGAATATCATCTTGCACTTTTTCGACGTCTAATTTATTGACCGTAAAATTATTACACATAATGCTGAATACTAACTCTTCATTGTCCGCTGTCCGTAAAAAACCGGATATGGTTCGTACATTATCCAAAAAACCTGTTTTCGCGCGCACATTGCTTTCTGCAGCAGTACCTTTCATACGATAGCTAATAGTGCCGTCGACGCCTGCAATCGGCAGCGATTCATAGAATGGTTTCCAGTATTTATGTAAACGTATATACTTTAATACATCGACGAAATTGCTGGGTGAAATTTGATTGGTACGAGCATAACCCGAGCCATCGACGATGACCATTTTCTTGATATTGAGGCCGATCTGTTGTAAAAATTCTTTTTCCATGGCTAAAGCCGTGTCAGCATTTCCGGTTCTTTGCATTACAGCCGGAACCGTCCGAAGAAGTTGTTCTGTAAAAAAATTCTGGCTTTTTTTATTGACCACCTTGAGCGTCTCGCTCAATTTTGGCGACACATACGAGGCGATTTGTATGATTGTAGAATCGTGGTCAGGGTCGTAAGTGAAACCAATTAAACTGTCGATGTCAGCGGGATTACCATTCACAATAATGGCACTGTCTTGTTCCAGAATTTCTTTAAAGACCGTTGCGGTGTACAATGTCGGGTTTTCTACGGTGACGTAACCAACCTTTACCGGCGAGCCAATGGCAATTTTACCTACTGCACGAACACGATTGGTCGCACGGTCCCGGATCAAATCCACTTCTTCTGACTGATATTCCGATGCTACTGTTTCAATGTGGTTATCGATGCTGATATAATGAGTATTTGGAACAATCTGAATCCGTCCCGGAGACGTTATGTTTTTACCGGGAGTGACGTACCAATCGATACAATTATCGTTGAACGACAATCCGCTGACCTGCGCCGAATACCAATACGATTCGCTGTCCCATTCCCAATTCTTACCGAGAATATCGTCGCCAAAAAAATTATCATCCCCGATAATGTTACCTTTGATGATTTTGATATTACGAGCTTTCAGGCTGTCACGCCAGTCTTCGAGAATCTTAGTTACGTTATTTTTTTCTTGAAACCGGCCGGAAATCGTCGGGTCTCCCATACCACGGATAATGACATTGCCGGTGAAAGTTGTATCGTTTTCAAAAGAGCCTTGAAGGTATACGCGCGTCGTGTATTGAAAATCGGGACCCAATTTGTCGAGCGCAAACACGCTGGTTAATATCTTCATGTTCGAGGCCGGAATGAGATTTTTCTTAGCATTCAACGTGTAGAGCGTTTCACCGTTTTTGATCGATTGGACAGTGATACCCCACCACGCATTATCCAGAAAATATTGGTTGACCAACTGATCAATATCTTTTCGGAGTTTTTGAACGGCAGGAGATGGGTTTTGTGCAAAGAGTGGGGTGCTAATCAAGAGCGCAAAAAAAAGACAGCGAAAAAATATCATCAGTACCTTCTTCATTAAGTTATTTTTTTACAGTTCGCGTGATGACCAGCGAACCTAATTTATAATAAAAAACATATTGCCCATCACTGACCGGAATATCATTTTCATCGGTACCATTCCACTCGAGTGCAAATTGTCCTTCAGGCAAATCCGAATCGAATTCAAAATATTTTCGAATCAACTTTCCTTCGTTGTCGAACAATTCCATGCTTACGTGTTTATAGGACGATAAAATTCCAACGTCAGCTGTATTGGGTTTTGAAAAATCGTTATCGTAAATAACGGCTACTTTTTTATAATCGGGTTTAGCTGCCGTTGTTCCTGAATTATTAGTGTAAATTCCAATCACCATTGTATTCGGATCCAAAACGGCAACATCATTTTTTCCATCACGATTAAAGTCGCCAATAGCCCATGCGGCGACCGCAAAAGGTGCTTTGAGGGAATAAATTTTATCTAAAAACAACCCTTCATTTTCACTGAAAATAATTTGAATTTCGCCATCTTTCAATACAACGGCATCCTCTTTTCCATCGCCGTCCATATCACCGATGCGAGCTAGAAGCGGATTGGTGCGCATATCAAATGTTGCCGAGGAAAAATCCCATTTGTTGGAACCTTTTTCTGACGGAACTACAAGCATCACAGTTGAAGACTGATCGGGTTTCACTAAAACATGCGCGATTCCTGACTCGGCAAAATCATTCACTCGGATTCGTGATGGATTCGATTCAAGCAACAGGCTGCCGCCGTATTTAAACTGTCCTTTTCCGTTTCCTTTGTATAGGTGTAATTCTTTAGTTGAAGCAGATGCAATGATCAGGTCAAGGATACCGTCTTTATTAAAATCACCCAGACCTGATGCGCTGGGATCGCTTTTTGTTTTAAAGTTATCTTTTTCTTTGAATTGACCGTGGGTTTCGTTAATCAAAACGGTCGTGGTTTGTGACGGCGAGTGAATGGCTATGATGTCATCCAAGCCGTCTCGGTCAACATCGGCAATCTGGACGTCGACCGGAAATTTATCGGTTGTTAGATTATTAGGATCACTAAACGAGCCATCGCCTTTACCATAGAAGATCGACAAAACACCCTGATTGTTATCCTGACTTTTTCCGGCTACAATGATGTCAAGAGTGCCATCATTATTCAAATCACCAACAGCCATAGCTGAGGGCTCACTGCACACTGTGAAAACGGTGCCAGGCGACAAAAGCTCTTGCCCCCACGCAACACGTCCACAGATAAACCACAATATGACCCACGCTTTGGTCATGAAGTTAGCTAAATCATGGATTGAATAATGAGAACGTTTAAGACTTCTACCGAAATGAAGAGCAGTTGATCAAATAAAAAAATAGGTCAAAGGCCGCTTCAACATACAGCTGTAGCAATATGTCCCTTTCGCTTTATAAAATCAACTGGTAATTGCTGAGAACAGGGTGAAAACATTAAAGAGATTTAATAGTCACAAACTGTTGGAAAAAAAATGGAATTAAAGAGAACGAAGTTCATTTTTGATCTACAAATTAATACATGAAAAAATTCAACTCGGTCATTCATTGGCTAAAAACAAATTGATTCTCTATCCGAAATTTTCTATGTTGATAAGCTTATTTCATGAATCAAACTCGATTTACAGTTATGCCTGTTGTTGCGCCTTCGATCCTTTCGGCGGATTTTAATAATCTCGAACGCGATATTCATGTAGCAGAAAAAGCCGGTGCGGACTGGGTTCATGTTGATGTGATGGATGGACATTTTGTTCCGAATATTACCATCGGCCCGATCGTGGTCGAGCACCTCCGGAAGATCACACAACTACCTCTGGATGTTCACCTGATGATCGAAAAACCCGAACGCTATATCGACGCTTTCCGCAAAGCCGGGGCCGATATTATTTCTGTTCATCAGGAAGCGTGCACGCACTTGCAACGAACGTTGCAACATATTCGAGAGACCGGCGCGAAAGCCGGTGTTGTATTAAATCCGGCTACTTCGCATCAGACGTTAGAATATGTTCTGGACGATGTGGATTTGATTCTGGTAATGTCGGTCAATCCGGGTTTTGGCGGGCAGGAATTTATAGAAACGAGCATCCAGAAAATTCAAGCCATTCGTACTATGCTGGCGCATCGTAAAGTTTTCATCGAAGTGGACGGCGGAATTAACGACAAGACGGGATTGCGGGTGATCAAAGCCGGAGCGAACGTTTTGGTTGCAGGTTCGTACGTTTTCGGTGCTCAGCAGCCGGCCGATCGGATTCAAATTTTGAAAAAATTATCATCACCTTCCGTTATCGCATAAACGTATTATAATACCGGAGTTATTTTCTATGATGACATTGCCTCCGTTTGAATTTCTTGCGCCCTCCAGTATCAACGAAGCTGTGCAATTATTACATCAGCATCAGGCGAATGCCAAAATTCTGGCCGGCGGTACGGATTTGATTCCCAGCATGAAGAACAAACTGTTCGAACCTTCATATTTGATCAGTATTAACCGTATTGATGAGTTAAAATCGGTTCATTTCGATGCATCAAAGGGTTTACGACTTGGCGCACTCGTAACAATAACGGACGTAGGTTGTCATCCGACAGTTACCGAAAACTATCCGGCTTTGGCATCAGCTGCGCGCAAAATTGCGACGCCGCTTTTACAAAATAAAGGCACCATCGGCGGCAATATCCTATTGGACACGCGGTGCTTTTATTACAATCAGTCTAAGTTCTGGCGTACCGCTCTCAATGGTTGTATGAAAAAAGAAGGCGACGTGTGCCGAGTTGCACCGAGCGGACACCGTTGTTATGCGATTTCATCATGCGATACCGTCCCGGTTTTGTATGCATTAAATGCATCTGTCAGATTGATCAGCGCAAACGGCGAACGCACTGTGCCGCTCAGAGAGTTTTATCAAAATGACGGTATGAATTTTCATACGATGAAACCGGATGAAATTCTGGTCGAAGTTCTGGTTCCGCCTCAGCCGAAGGGATTTCGCGGTGGTTACTTGAAATTGAGGCGACGTGAAGCGATTGATTATCCGATGCTGGGTGTTGCCGTGGGCTTGGTTATCGATGAAAAAGGAATTTGTAAAGATGCTTCGATCGTACTCGGTGCCGTATTTTCTTGTCCGTTTGAAGTGCAACAAGTCAAAGATATTTTAGTTGGCAAGAAAATTACAGACAAAGAAATCGAAGAAGTTGCTCGGATCGCCTATGACGCGGCCAAACCAATGGATTTGACCAATTTTCGTCCTGGTTATCGCAAACGTATGGTTAAGGTTTTTACTAAGCGATTATTAGAAAGCCTGATGCAGGGCAAGGAACTTGTCGAGTAGAAACATTCAAAGTTCTCAATCGTCTAATGATTGACGATGTTGAAAGCTTATTGATGATACTTCCAGAACCTATAGACGTTAAATCAGATGAAACCATTCGGCCGGGTATCGTGCGCGCATTTCATCACCTTAGGGAAAAATATTACGAAACGATGGAAATCGGGCTTTTGAGTTCCATTACACTGATGGTTATTCTGTTTAATTTGATTCCAAAGCCAACGCCGCCAGAAATTAATCTGACCCAAGCTCCAATCATCCTTGAGGTGACTGACGTACCGCAAACATTGCAGCCGATCTCGGTCAAGGGTGCACCGATCAAACCGGTAATTCCAATCGCAGCGGACATTCCTGAAGAACTGATGGTCGATGAAACGGATCTGATTTTCGGAACCGAAGACGGGCTTCTGGAAATTCCCGCACCGCCGGTTCCTCCCGGCGGAGGCAATAAAACCGAACTTTTTCCACCAAAACTGATGGTAAGTAAATTTCCGGAATATCCGAAAGAATTACAAAAACAAGGCGTCTCGGGCGTTATCGTACTGCTAGTCGAGGTGGATGTAACCGGAAAAGTGATCAATCATAAAGTAAAGTCAAATTCGACCAACAATGCTATTCTTGAAAAATTATCCATTGAAACGGTTTATAAATGCCGTTACAATCCTGCATCCGACGGCAAAAAGCCGATCGTCTCATGGACCGAACACCGTTTTGAATTCAATGAAAAAGTTTCGCAATAATCCTTCCGTGATATGACTACCGTTTGAGGATCCACCATGAATATTTTCGTTATCGGGAGCGGCGGCCGCGAGCATGCCTTAGTTTGGAAAATCGCTCAATCACGCCATGCTTCTAAAATCTATTGTGCTCCGGGCAATGGCGGGATTAGCCAAATCGCCGAATGTGTTCCCGTCAAAGTTAATGATATTGAAGGTTTACTTCGATTTGCGAAGGAAAAGAAAATCGATTTGACGGTCGTGGGTTCGGAGGAGCCACTGACGCTGGGTATTGCCGACGAATTTACTAAACACGGTTTGGGCATTTTTGGGCCCTCGGCCAAAGCGGCTGAAATCGAAGGCAGTAAAGTTTTTTCAAAACAGTTGATGAAAAAATACAACGTGCCTACGGCCGGATTTGAAATATTTTCCGATTCCACTCTTGCAAAAAATTTTGTCCAATCTACAAACCGGGCATTCGTTGTTAAAGCAGACGGATTGGCAGCCGGTAAAGGCGTGATTGTTGCGGCGGATGTGCAGGAAACCTTAAACGCCATCGATCTGATCATGTCGGATAAAAAATTTGGCTCTGCCGGTAATAAAATTATCATCGAAGAAAAAATGGCCGGCGAAGAAGCTTCTGTTTTTGCGATTACAGATGGTGAGGGATATGTACTTTTGCCGGCAGCCCAGGATCATAAACGCATATTCGACGGCGATCGCGGCGGCAATACCGGTGGTATGGGAGCGTACGCTCCGGCTCCGGTAGTAACACCTGAAATAATGGAACAAGTAGAGCGTACGATCATCCGTCCTGTCATTCAAGGAATGGCTTCGGAGGGTCGTTTGTACAAAGGAGTTTTGTATTGCGGACTGATGTTGACCAACGAAGGCCCGAAGGTAGTTGAATTCAATTGCAGGTTTGGCGATCCGGAATGCCAGGTCCTGATGCCGCTAATCGACAGCGATGTAGTCGAGCTTTTTCTTGCGGTTGCGACGAATCAATTAAACGATCATTCTTTGCGGCTTAATTCCATGGCCGCAACGTGCGTGGTACTGGCGTCCGGGGGTTATCCCGACCTATTTGAAAAAGGTAAAACGATTTCCGGACTTGAAAAAATAGTGTCGCAGAACGCAGTTGTATTTCATGCAGGGACGCAAAAGTCTGACGGGAAATTTATCACCAGCGGAGGACGGGTTCTCGGCGTAACAGCATTTACCGATACCATCGCCAGTTCAATTCAGAGCGCATACGAAACGGTGGGGCATCTATCGTTCGAAGGTATGCACTTTAGGAAGGATATCGGCCACAGAGCGTTAAAACGAATGGGTCAAGTATGAATTTAAAATTATGTTTCTTCATCGGGCTATTGGTCCAGACTGTTGCGGGGCAGAGCGAACTAAAACTGAATTATCGCGACAATTCAAAAAGCGTTGTTTCAGTTTATTCTGGCGATCAGGATTTTGTTTCTCTGAAAGATCTGGCCGACCTGACCAACGCCGGAATTTTCGATAATCCCGTCAAAAAGAAATCCGTTTTATACGTTCCGCAGCATGAAATCAAAGTGACGGCGTATAATGCATTCGTCGTTATCGATGAAAAATTGATCGTGCAAATGCCGGTGACATCATTGTATATCGACGGACGCATATTTGTTCCGGTACAATTTTTCATACCGGTTCTGAATAGCATTCTTTCCGCGCCGGTCACTGTCAACGGACAAACTCTCGCCTCTGCCAATCTTAATGAAGTCAAAGCAGCTACCAAAGATTCTGATGAAACGACTGAGAGTAAAATCCCATCTAAAATTAATTTAACACGAATCGATTTTGAAAAAAAATCGAACGGTCTTCTGATTAAATTGAAAACTGAAAAGGATTTTTCGGCGAGCGAATTAGAAATTTGGAAAAACAAAACGTGGGTTTACATTACTGTGTCCGGGGGTGTTTATGATAACAGTCTTTCCGAATCTATCCTGAAAGCAGAAGCTTACAAACTCATCAAAAAATCACTAATTTTTCAGCATAAACATTCGGCGCAATTATCTTTTCAATTAACAGCCGATATTCCAGGGCAGGAAATTACTTACGATGAAAAAAACCATCTGATTTTAGTTAGCTTCCGTGTTAATGATCCTAAATTGCTGGATGGTCCTTCAACGCAGTCCGGCGTTAATTTAACTCAAAAACAAAGTCAGTGGAAAATCGATAAAATCGTTTTAGATGCCGGGCATGGTGGAAAAGATATTGGAGCTTCGGGCAAAGGCGGCACCAAAGAAAAAGATATTACATTGGCCATCACGCTTAAAGTCGGTAAGCTTGTTCAGGAACAATTGGGTATCAAAGTAGATTATACGCGCAGCACGGATAAATACATTACACTTAAAGGACGTACGCAATACGCGAATGCACAGAACGCAAAAGTGTTCGTCAGCATTCATTGCAATTCATCGACCAATCGAAAGGGCAATGGGTTTGAAACGTTTTTTCTTTCGCCAAGCCGTAATGACGAAGCGCTTGCCGTTGCCCGCAAGGAGAATGAAGTCATTCATATGGAAGAAGAAGTTCATGATTACGGTGATTTCACGGATGAAAAATTCATCCTTGCACACATCATGCAGAGTGTGTTTGTCAAAGAAAGTGAAGAGCTGGCGGGGCTGGTTCTGAAAGGTATTGACACGAAAATGGATATCAAAAACCGCGGTGTGGCGCAGGCACCTTTTTATGTGCTGATGGGCGCTTCAATGCCGTCCATTTTGGTCGAGACAGCGTTTATATCCAATCCGACAGAAGAGAAATTACTCAAATCCGACGATTTTCAGAATAAGATGGCGCAAGGCATTGTTGACGGAATTAAAAAATTTGTCGAATATTATGAGAAGGGTAGTTAGAAATCGAAACAAGGAGGTGCAAAATGAAATTTGCAAATTTTTTAATTGTATTTTTTTTGCTGGCCATATCTTGCCAGCCGGAACACAAAATAAATACTCCTCTTAACTACGTCCTGACCGGTGACGGTACACGAACTCTGGTGTTCTTGCATGGATGGGGTATTAATCAAACTTATTGGGAATCACAGGTCGCAGCATTTAAGGATCGATATAGAATTCTTACTCTGGATCTTGCGGGGCACGGACAATCGAAAGTTGTGCGCACGGAATGGACCATGCAAAATTACGCTAACGATGTTGTTGATCTGATCAACCAGCTAAAATTAGACAGCGTTGTTTTAATAGGTCACTCAATGTCGGGTGACGTGAATTTACTCGTAAATGAAAAAATTCCATCCAAGGTCATCGGTTTCATTGGCATCGATAACCTTCAGGAACTCGGAACTGATTTACCGGACAGTGCAAAAGCGCAGTCGGAGATGATTCTTAAAATGTTTGAAGATGATTACGTCAATACGGTCAATCAATTTGCACCGTCGTTATTCAGTGAAACAACCGACAGCACGGTTCGCAAGCGGGTAGTCAATGATATTCTGAATGTAGATCACAAGGCGGCGGCCGCTACATTGCAAAGCGTTTTTCTTACGTCGACCATGGAAAGAAAATTATGCGAAAAGCTTCAGGTGCCTTTGATGCTGATCAACTCCGATATTCATCCGATCAGCGAAGACTTGTTGAAAAAGCACTGCAAGAAAGGATACCGCATATTCCAGGTGCACGGAACCGGCCATTATCCGATGATCGAGGCTCCGCAGGAATTTAATGATCGTTTAAATGATGCGTTGAAGGCAATATAATTGCTTCTAACCGGTCAAGGCCGCCGATAGAGCTTTTTTTAAATCGGTATACTTAAATTCAAATCCGGCTTCGATTAATTTTTTAGGAACGGCCTTTTGCCCATTGGTTACAATAGCAGCCATTTCGCCGAGGAGCAGTTTCAAAGCAAATGATGGCACGGGCGCCCATGAAGGACGGCGAAGAATAGTTCCCAGCGTTTTGCAGAAATCTTTCATTCGGACAGGATCAGGAGCAGTAAAATTCACTGGTCCGCGTAAATTTATCTGATTTAGTACAAATTGAAAACCGGTAATTACATCATCGCGGTGAATCCAAGGCATCCACTGATATCCGGAACCCAATGGTCCGCCAATAAAAAATTTGAACGGCAAAGCCATTTTCTGAAGTGCTCCGCCGTCGCCTCCCAAAACGATTCCTATTCTTGGTAATACTACCCTCACACCAAAATCTTCCGCTTTCAAGGCTTCAGTTTCCCAATCCCGACACAACTTGCCCATGAAATCATCGGCCGGCAAACGGGATTCCGTTACATCGCTATCTTCGACATGTCCGTAATACCCTACGGCAGAAGCATTAATCAGGGAGTGAGGTTTTTTTGAAGCCTTGGCCATTGATTGGATAAGAACGCGGGTAGTTAGAACACGGCTGTCGGTTAGGCGTTTTTTTTGATCATTGTTCCAGCGCTTTGCGGCAATACTTTCACCGGACAGATTGATCACGGCATCGGCACCATCGATGTATTCACTCCATTGTCCCAATGTTCTTGCGTCCCATTGAACTGCGATTGTCCCATCGATCTTGATGTTGCGCCGTGTTAAAACAACCATTGTATGGTGCGCTTTTTGTAACGATTGAATTAGAAATTTTCCGATAAATCCTGTTGCACCCGCTAAAACGATTTTCATAATAGATAAATTAAAATAGAAAAATAAAAATATTGTTGGACGTGATTGATCAATATTACTATGATTAGAGGCTTAAATTCAATTTGTTTTTTTGAAAATCGAATCAATCGCCAGTTGGCGATATTCAAAAATGTCATTCAATTGTTTTTTGATAATGATTGCATGCATACAATCACCAACAATCCACATCGGCAAAGCATATCGGACGATATCAGTCATGAGCGTTCCGTATTCCGTTTCAGTAAACGTATGCGCATGGTGCCAAAAGCTATACGGACCTTGAATCTGTTGATCCACAAAAAAATGCGGCGGGTTGTATTCTGTAATTTTTGTTTTCCAGCGAATTGGAATTTTGAACCATCGAATCGTGTAATCGATAATCGCATCATTTTTCATTTCAATCGGCGATGGCGATAGAATATTGAAGTTAAGCCAGGGCGGTGTAATACGTGACAGATTTTCCGGTTGTTCAAAAAACTCAAACACTTTAGTAACCGATTGATCGATTTGTTGTATACGTTTCAGTGTAAACATGAATATATTCCACAAAATTTGTGGTCAGTATAAATAGTCTTCTTGGGAAAGTCCATACGTTCTTTTACGTATTTGATTTTGATGTCATCTCAAAATATATTGCACCGTATTTTTAAACAGAGGGTACATGGCTTCTGAAATTCTTCCTGAATTTATACAAAGAATCCGCGCTTCCGACCGGTTAGCGTTTAAAGAGTTTTTCGATTTGTACGAAGAATCTATATACAATTTTATTTGCTACAAAATCGGGGACTCGGAAGCAGCGGAAGATATTTTACAGGATACATTTATTAATCTCTGGGAAACGCGGCATCAATTAAAAGATGGCTTGTCTCTCAAATCGTATGTATACACTATCGCTAATAATCTTTGTTTAAATTTTATCAGGCACCGGAAAGTTGTCTTAAAATATACGGCACAGGATGAAGAAGCTTTTACATCCGAGTCCCCTCAATCGCTGCTCGAAACCAAAGAATATCGTCAGGCTGTTTTTAATTGTATTGCCGCTTTACCCGAACATCCCCGAACAGTTTTTATGTTAAGCCGGATTGATGATCTTTCCTACAAGGAAATTACCGAACGGCTCAGTATCAGCATTAAAACTGTTGAATCCCACATTGGAAAAGCTTTGAAACTCCTCAGGGCGTGTCTACAGCCTTTTTTAAAAAAATAAATAACTTTTAGCATCAGGGTTTTGTCCAAGTCAGGTGTATTATCATAAGAACAGATGATAATCAAGACGAGATCCCTATAACGTAAAGCGGGTGATTATGGAAACTCTTGAAAATTATCATGATGATGTGTTTATAGCTCGGTGGATATCCGGAGCCGTTCAGGGTGATGAATTAACTGAATTCAATAAGTGGATTGAGGCACATCCTGAAGAGAAACAGTTTTTTGATGATCTGCAAAAAGTATGGCAAATGACCGGTCAATTGCCGATGAGAAAAGCTTTAAGCCGGGATCAGCGCTGGGAAAATATAAGCCGACGGTTATTCTTTAATGAGAAGAAGCAAACAGCGACCGCCGCATTACGTCATCGATGGCAAGCCATTGCTGTTGCTGCAGCCGTAGTACTTATGATCGGATCATATTTGTGGATCAACCGTGAACAAACCATTATCGAATTTGCTATGAAAGGTGAACAAAAAACTATAACACTTCCGGATCGCTCCGAAGTAACTCTCAATGCCGGTTCATCACTGAGTTATCAAAAAAACGCATGGAGCAAAAAACGTGAAGTGATTTTATCGGGTGAAGCTTATTTCAGCGTAATTAAAGATAAAATCCCGTTTGAGGTTAATTCGGAAGGAGTAGTAACTAAAGTTTTAGGAACGACTTTCAATATCCGTTCACGCGATGGAAAAGTAGAAGTAGCGTGTTTGACAGGAAAAGTCAGCGTGACAGCATCGGATTCAGCGTCAGTAGTTCTTACCCCTGGCCTAGCGACCTTAGTTCATAAAGGTTTATCTCCAGAGGAGCCTTTTGCGATCGACTCAAGAAAGAAAATTAACTGGATGATCGGTGAAATGTATTTTGAACGCGAGCCTTTGCACAATGTCATAAAAGAAATTGAGAGACAATTTGACGTTCAGATATCGATATCGAAAGGTAATGAATTGACTTTTACAGGGCGTATCGACCGATCGTCCGTGCAAAAAGCTTTAAATGTGATTTGCCTGACAGCGGGGATGAAATATCAAGCTGTCAATGACTCGATGTACACAGTTTATTAACCGCATAGGATCATATGAAATACAAAATAATACCAATATTCATGTTAATGTCCTGTACTCTCATGAGTATGCAAAATGCGCAGGAAACAAGAAAGCTGCACTCAGTATTGCAGGAACTGGAAAGTCAGTATAAAGTGAAGTTTTCCTATGTTGATCAATGGATTGACAATGTTTTAGTGCATTCGCCTCAAACTGCCCGAGGAGTAAAATCGGCTTTAGACGAAATTTTACTGAAAGTTCCGATTTCGTATACCATTCTTGACGATAAGAACATATTGCTTTTTCAGGATAGTTCGAAGATAAAGCCTGCAACTGAATTTAAAAACGAGATCAAAGGAAGTTTGATCGATGCGCATTCTTCACAAATAGTGACGTTGCCGGATTCAGTATTGTCAAAAGACGGCAAAGATTCTATCGATACCTCCTCTTTTCAACAGTTGGCTAATGCCGATGATGCTGATGATGTTTTGATAAAAGAACAGATCAATGTAATACCCGGCAACCAACATTTTGAAAGCCCCAAACATTTTTTCCATTTCTCGTTGTGGAACCAATTAAACACTAACTACCCGTTTTCCGGTCCGACAATTCATAACTTTTCGATGAATATGATTTCCCACGAGTCGATCGGTCTGGAAGGAATTGAAATTGGATTAATCGGCAATTTTAACAGAACTTTTGTTAAAGGTTTTCAAATTGCGCTTGGAGGTAATTCGGCGCAGACATACATGCATGGATTACAAATCAGCGGAGGCGCCAATGTTAATTCATTACAGGTAAGTGGATTGCAAATTGCGGGTGGATACAATGCTACTGAAAAATTATCCGGCATCCAAATCGGAAGCGCCAACACGGCAAAAAACGTGACGGGGGGACAAATCGGAGGCGTTAACTTGAATTCTGTAAATGCTAACGGCGCTCAGATCGGAGTACTTTTTAACCGCTCAAAAACTGTTAGCGGGCTTCAATTAGCTGCGGTTAATCAATCTGAATTAACGACGGGTGTTCAGGTCGGGTTGTTCAACTTTGGAAAAAAAGTGAAAGGCATTCAAGTTGGTTTGGTCAATTTTTCGGATGACAATACTGTGGCCGCGATTGGATTGCTTAATTTTATTAAAAACGGGCAGCATCATTTCGAAGCGAGTATGAATGAATCCAAGTTTACGCATTTGGCCTACAGGCACGGTACGAAATATTTTTACACTATTTATGATGTTGGAGTCCATCGCTTCGACAATCCTCCGCGCTGGTCGGTCGGTATTGGTGTAGGAGGTGTGATTTACAATTACAAAATGGTTGAAGTCAATCTCGACGTTATGACACACCAACTGCATGAAAATCGCCTGTGGGAGAGACGCGTAAATTTACTCAATAATATTAAGCTGACGCCGAGTTTTAAAATCAATGATCATTTTGCTCTTTACGGAGGCGTTTCAGCGAATGTCTGGATTTCGCGCCATAACAATGGCGACGTTCTTTCAAGAGGAAAAGTCTACGTTTATGATCGGAAAAACACGTTCGTCAGAGGTTGGTGGGGATATTTAGTTGGCATCAGAATATAGGAGAATTATAATGAAAGAAACATCATTACTCAGACAGTGCTTACACATTGCTTTTTTAGTTGTAACCGCACTGCTCTTACTATTATTGGTCAAGTAAAACAAAGAAATTTATGATTTGCAGAATGCTGATTGTGTTGACAATGTTTTGCATCGTTGGAGTGGGAGTTTGGTTCATATTTCTGTTTAAACTTTAAAAAAGGAGTTTATGGTTAGTCGGTTTTTTGTTTTTTTTATTTTATTCCGTTTTTCAGAACTTTATTCTCAGGAAATGGTTCTGAACTATAACCAGGTTCCTCTCAATGAAGTAGTAAAAGATTTAGAATCAAAATTTCACGTTAGTTTTTCTTTCGTAGACCAGTCGCTTGATGAATATCAGATTTCGGCGAGGGTTCAAGCCAATAACCTTGAGAAGGCCTTGCACGAAATTCTGTTAAAGACTGAAATCAATTTTACAATTGAAGGCAAACATGTTTATCTGTTCCGTGATGCCAAAAAAGGACGCGGTGCGGAGGTCGGTTCTATCAATGGTATAGTCGTAGATGGTAAAACATCAGAGCCTCTGTCGTATGCCAATCTGTTAATCGACAGTACCGGTTGGGGAACATATTCCAATTCATCCGGAGACTTTACACTCAAACATATTCCTTACGGCAATTATTATCTTAGAATAACTGTGATTGGCTACGAATATGAATTACGTTCGATTTCGTTATTTCAACCGTTGTTAGATTTAGACACGATCCGCCTGACACCTAAAATATTTGAAGGAGAAAATATTGTTATCACTGGCGAGAAAGATCCGCTACGTATCTCTGACGAAAAATTGAGGATCCAACCAAGTGTCATTATTTTGGATCGAAAGAAGATAACGAACACACCGGGCGTGCTCGAGCCGGATTTATTTAGGGCCATGCAAACATTACCGGGTATAACAGCGCCTAATGACATTACCAGTGAGTTGTTTGTACGTGGAGGGACGCCGGATCAAAACCTGATAATGCTGGATCGGGCAGTGATCTATCAGCCGTACCACATGTTTGGTATTGCCGGAATTTTTAATACCGATATCATTGATGAAGTGAATTTTTCAGCGGGAGGATTTTCTTCTCAATATGGAAACCGTTTAAGCTCGGTAATCGATGTTCGTACCAAATCGAATGCGAAAGATAAATTTTCTGGCACGGGAACATTGAGTTTATTGAGTTCCAAGCTGACTCTCGACGGTCGTCTGAATGATCAATGGTATTATTTGGTTTCCGGACGAAGAACCTATTTGGATAAAGCGAGCAAGCTTACGAAAACACTTGGACTGGTCGGAGAGTCTGTTCCATACAATTTCTCTGACCTTTATGGGAAAGTTATATTTAGTCCAAACGAAACAAACCAATTCAGCGTGTCTGGTTTCTTATCTGGTGATTTCTATCAAAAAACGAACACCAGGAAATTTTATAAAGAATATTTTAATCAAACCGGAGCCTTTGTTCGTGAAGACCTTCATTACGAATTCAGAAGAATTAATGATTATTCATGGCACAACTATAACTTTACTGCGAACTGGCAATTTAAGAAAGATTGGCTTATATCGACTATTACAGCCTATCAGTCCATAGCTACAACTGACATGGATCAGGACAAAGTATTTCGCTATGACGAACAAGCATCAGATTCCATTCGTCACTTAGTTGCTAGCATTAATACTAATGAAGATCAACATCCGCTTTATACAAACAATCAAATAAACGACAAAACCATTAAATGGGATATTGAACTTGAATTAATCAAGAACCATAAATTCCTTTTGGGTGCTGAATACAACCGGCAAATTCTTTCTTATTTTTGGGACAATATGGACTTCAACAGAACGGAAACGTATGAAGTTTTTTTTGATGTTGCACCGGACTCATTTACCTACCACCGCCTTCTAAATAACTATAGTTTCTACATAGAAGACCTATGGAATATCGATAATCGGTTCATTATCAAGCCTGGATTGCGAATTGAAAAATTTGATCAATCATCTCCTAAGACAGCTATCAGCCCGCGTGTAGCTGCTCGGTATGAATATAATGATCAGATTGCGTTAAAAGCTGCAACCGGAGTTTATTATCAGTCTCATTTTAATTCGCGCGAGAAAGGATATATCGGGCTATTGGAAATTCCATTCTCAACGGCTGGTGACCGATTGCAGAAATCGATTCACTACATTGCCGGAGCCGAATATTATCCGGATATACGTACCCGATTTTCAGGAGAAGTTTATTATAAAAAGTTATACAGAATGGCTAAAAACCGGCGTTCAACAGCCATTTCCCCGATTTTTGTTTTCGGAGAGGGTTATGCTTACGGTCTCGAACTCATCTGGAAAAAAATCGGTAGTCGATTCAGTTATGAAGCGGCTTATTCTCTCGCGTGGACTAAAAGAAAATTTGAAGGTATAGAATATTTTACTCCGTATGATCAACGCCATACGTTATCCTTTTTAGGTAGTTATAAACTGCCCAAAAACTGGTCGCTGGATTTCAGATGGACATTTAATAGCGGAAGAGCATACAGACCCGCACAATTTGCTACAGAACAATTTTTTTTGAATGGCTATTTTTCGAATGATCGAGTTACTGCGTCTGAGTATGTTGACAATGCGGAAGGAACAGAAATTGATCATGTTAATATTTACGGGCGTATGCCGATTTATCATAGGTTAGACGTTAGTTTTATAAAAACGATAATTTATAAGAAATGGACGCTGAAACCTTACATCAATATCGTTAATAGCTATTACAAGAATAATCCGTTGTATTACGACGTTAAAGAAACGGTCAAATCTTTTCAGACGCCTGAAGGATATATTCTATCAACTACTTATGCAAAGCGTCGTAGTTTTGGTATTCCGATAGTTCCTTCATTTGGCGCTCATTTTGAATTTTAAATTGGAGAAAAATAAAAGTGAGAAATTTGTTTTTTTGGAGCACAATAGTAACCTTGATCGCGGCCTGTTCGGACGTTCCTACATTTCCTGAAAAGGTTAATTTAATTTCAGTGCATTGTGTTTTAAATCACAAATTTAAAACACAAGTATTTGTCAATCACGCAATCAATGTCGATGATCTGGATGGTGTATACAACCGTGATTCGTTGAAAACAAGAATATCTGGGGCTCATGTGATAATTGAAGGAAATGGACAACAAATTGTATTGACTGAGAAACGCCCGGGTCTCTATGAAGACATTTATTCTGAACTTAGAATCAGCGAAGGACAAAAATATTCTTTATCAGTCGAGGTTGATGACGAAAAAGTTTATGCTGAAACTACAGTGCCCATAACTCCACAATTGACTGAGCCAGTGAATATGGACAGTTTAATTGTGTTTTTAGAAGTAGATACTGATTATACGGAAGTATATTCAACGATTGATTCACGCGTTACGAATTCTGCGATTAAATATAGTTGGAAAAAGACTGTCAATGCTTCCTATCAATTTAGTATTGTGAACCTGGAAATTAGCGTTATGGATTCCGATTCAGTAATTTATTACTATCCAGATCTCTATACTCTGACTGGATCAATACTTGAAAATGCGTTAAATATTTTCGGCAATAACTCTGGTTATGGTAAAAATTGGATATGGTCATCAAGCTATCCTGAAATTGTCGGAGTTACAGAGACGCGGCCTGATCGAATAGAAATACTGGTTTATGATGAAGCAAGCACGAATTATTTTAATTATGATTATCATGGCTTGGAGCGGACTTCAAATATAGTCGGAGGCCTTGGTTGTTTTGGTTCTATTAATTACTATAGTAAAGACATAACTCTCATCGTACATTCGCAGTATGCCGAATGGTAGTCATCTAAAAAACAATCCTAAGGCTGTCTCAATCTGACCTGTTAGGATGTCTTGCATTTTCTTTTCAAATCTCTTATAATCCCCTCGCCAAAAATAAATTTTTACTTACATAAAGGTTGATGCTCTGATGACTGAACTGGATATCATTCGTTTGGTTGCCAAAGAATTGGCGATTGCTGCAAACAACGTTTCGGCAACGATTAAATTATTGGATGAAGAAAATACGGTTCCGTTCCTAGCGCGCTATCGTAAAGAAGTCACCGGGGGATTGGACGAAAATCAAATTCGCGATATCCATGAAAAGATGACGTATTACCGCTCACTGGAAGCCCGTAAGTTAACGGTTTTAGCTTCTATCGAAGAACAAGGCAAATTAACCGATGAACTTAAACAAAAAATTCAGACAGCAATCAAATTACAAGAAGTCGAAGATTTGTATTTGCCATACAAACCTAAACGCCGAACGCGAGGCATTATTGCTAAAGAAAAGGGATTAGAGCCTTTGGCCATGATGATGCTGGCGCAAGAAATTATTGAAGGAACCGCTGAAGATTGTGCGCGTGAATTCGTGAACACAGAAAAGAAAGTAGAATCGGTCGATGAAGCCTTGGCAGGTGCGCGCGATATTGTTGCGGAAATGATCAGCGAAGATGCGGACGTGAGAAAGATCATTCGCGAATTTACTAAAGAAAATGGAATTCTGGTTTCCGCCAAAAAGGATGAGGCCGATACCGAATATGAGATGTATCACGATTATAAAGAACCGATTGCCAAAATGCCACCTCATCGAATTCTGGCAGCCAATCGCGGAGAACGCGAAGATAAATTGCGTGTGACGGTTGAAATTGACGAAGAAACCTGCCATAACCACATTGCCGGCCGGTACTTGAAGAAAACGAAATCTGTTTTCCGTCCTCACATGATTGATGCTATCAAAGATGGTTATGGTCGTCTGATCGCCGGCTCTATTGAGCGTGAGGTACGCGCTGAATTTACAGAAAAAGCTGAGGCGCATGCCATCGAAGTATTTGCAGAAAATCTTAGAAATCTTTTATTGCAGGCACCGACCAAAAACCGCATCATCATGGGCATCGATCCGGGTTTTCGGACGGGCTGTAAAGTGGCTGTGATCGATGAGACCGGGAAATATCTTGAAGGAGTGACCATCTATCCTCACGAACCGCAGGGTGAAATCCTCGCGTCAAAAAAAATCATCAAAGCTTTGGCTAAAAAACATTCAGTCTCAGTAATCGCTATCGGTAACGGTACGGCTTCGCGTGAGACCGAACAATTAGTAGCTGATGTTATTTCTGAATTGAAACAGGATGATAAAGAACTCGACCTCGTTTACACGATTGTCAGTGAAGCCGGAGCGTCGGTGTACTCCGCTTCGAAAGTTGCACAGCAGGAATTCCCTGATCTCGAAGCCGCGCAACGTGGCAATATTTCGATTGCTCGACGGCTGCTCGATCCATTGGCTGAATTGGTCAAGATCGATCCGAAATCGATTGGAGTCGGTCAGTATCAACATGATTGTGATCAGAAAAAATTAGCCGATGCTTTAACGGTTGTCGTGGAGTCGGCAGTAAATTATGTTGGAGTAAATTTAAATACAGCTTCAGCATCGCTTTTGACTTATGTTTCAGGACTTTCATCACGAACAGCGACGGCCATTGTTCAGTTTCGCGATAAAAACGGGAAATTTGCTCGTCGTGATCAATTACTGGAAGTGCCAGGAATTGGTCCTGCGGCGTTTCAGCAAGCCGCCGGTTTTTTAAGAATTCCTGAAGGAGATAATCCGTTTGACAATACGTCCATCCATCCCGAGTCCTATGAAGCCACGCAAAAATTACTGCAAAAATTTAATGTCCTGGATGTACGGATGGCGGGAAGCTTTCTGGATCTTCAACTGCGCAATTCAAAATTGCCGCTCGATAAAGTAGCAGGTGAAGTCGGCATCGGCGTACCGACCTTAAAAGACATCATCGACAATTTAAAAAAACCAGGCCGCGATCCGCGCGACGAGATGCCTAAACCCATTTTCAAAAGCGACGTTCTTAAAATGGAAGATCTTCGTGAGGGCATGATTCTCAAAGGTACCGTACGCAACGTTGTTGACTTTGGGGCATTCGTCGACATCGGAGTTAAGCAGGACGGCTTGGTCCATATCAGCCAACTTGCTCATAAATTTGTTAAAAATCCGATGGAGGTTGTCGCTGTCGGTGATGTAGTCGACGTCAAAGTCCTCGGCGTCGATTTGGCCAAAGGCCGGGTGCAATTGAG
>JAIBAF010000024.1 GCA_019695335.1 bacterium | reverse complement strand
TCGTCATAGGAACGGCAGCAGTGTTCGTGAAAACAATGTCGTCCAGTGTGTATTCTGTGTGTAATGAACTATGGCAAGTAGCGCAATCGATTAATCCAAGCGATTCACCCGGAACCGTTGCATAATCATTGGAATACTTTTGTGTCGTCGCATTCAACGTAAACGTCGCTGGCACATTGTGTTCAACAACATATTTGAAACCGCGATCAGCATGGCACGGCGTACAACTTGTATTGCCGGCTTCTTCAAATGCAGCTTCTCCCCAAGAGTGTTTCGAAAATTCATATTCAGCTTGAATTTTGTCAACAAGCAAAGGATTATGGCATTGTTTACACGTTTCATTCGCATCGACGCCGTTTTGGCCATTTTGGCCATTTTGGCCGTCCGCACCCGCCGGTCCTCTTGGTCCCTCGCAGCTGCTTACAAAAAGTAGCGCAATGATAGCTATCGGTAACATCATCGCTGCTAATCGAAATACATTTTTCATATCAACCTCCGCAGTCATAAATTAGAACAGCTCTTAAAAAGGATATTTAGTTATATGTTAAATCTTTCACACTTCAATTGTAATATTTACGTCATAATAAAACTATGATATTTGTCATGTTTTTGTAAAATTTTTCAACAACTTACAACTTATTTTAGCAAAAACAATAAAGGCTGAATTATAAAAGTGTTGTATTTTTGAACACAATGAACTTTAAAGCATTTCTTGCTTTTCGAGGCCCTTTATAGCTTCTTTTCAATTGCATTTCGATTAGAGATTAAATACATTCGTTCGGGTTTTTTCAATCGACAGATTCATTTTTATCCCAACCATGATTCAAGCCATTCTTTTTGATCTCGGCAATACTTTATTGCGTCAGGACAATCTCGACTTGCCCAAGCTTGAGAAAGCAGGATTTTTAAATCACCTCAGTATTTTCAAAAAGCGGGAACTTGGGATCAATCTAAACGATTGGGGCGATCTTTTTTACCGTCTGTATGAACCGCAAAAAAAAATTGCTGAAAAAACCAATTTGGAAATTTCAATCGCTTCCATTTTTAATGCGATGACTGAATTTTATCGTATTCCCAAGGATCTGAATTTACCGTTGATGGTCCGCAATTTTTTTCAACCGTTGATCAATGCCCAGATGCTTTTTCACGATGCGATGCCTACACTGCAATTTTTAAAAGAACATGAAATTCGCCTTGCTGTGATTTCCAATACCCACATGCCGGGAATTCTTTCCATGGAAGTTCTTGAGCGGCTTAATATCAAGCATTACTTTGAATTCGCTTTTTTTTCGTCCGATTTCGGCTGGCGCAAGCCACATTCGATCATGTTCGAATCCGCAATTAATCACTTACATCTCAAACCTAACAATATTATATATGTCGGCGATCAACCCGAAAAAGACGTTGTTGGCGCAGGCTCTGTAGGCCTCAAGACGGCCTGGATTAATCGGGACAACACGAAATTAAAAAAATCAGCTATCTCACCGGATTATACATTGACGACTTTGTCGGAATTGGACTTGTTGATTAAAAAAGCCAAACGATGAACGGTATCCATCAAATTTTATTTGATTTTGATTACACGCTCGCCGATTCATCTGAAGGCATCATCCGTTGCGTCAATTACGCACTAAAGGAAGTTGGAGCAAAAGCGGCAGAACCTTCGGCTATACGAAAGATGATTGGCCATTCTCTTGAAGATACTTTTGGACAGTTCATTGAGGATCAGGCTGTAATTCAAAAATGTAAACAGCTTTTCATGGATCATGCCGATACCGGAACGATGGTTAAAAATACTTTTATGCTTGCCGGTGTTGAAGAAATTCTTGAAATTTTACATGAAAATTTCTATACGCTTGGCATCGTGTCGACTAAACGCCGTTCAACGATCGAAGATACTTTACAGCAAAATCAATTGGACGATTTGTTTGATGTCATCATCGGTTATGAAGATGTTAAAAATCTTAAACCTGATCCGGAGGGTATCATTAAAGCGATTGATCGAATGGGAGGATCGGTCGGCGATACGTTGTATGTCGGTGACAGCGTTATTGACGTTTTGGCCGCTCGCAATGCCGGATTGAGGATGATCGGCGTTACAAGCGGTACGACCGATGCCCAAACATTATTGCAAAACGGTGTGAACGAAGTTATTAAAAGTTTAAGTGAGTTATTAACCGTACTCCGGATTGAAGCATGAAATATTTCAATATGACATTAGTTTGCGTTGTTTCGATTTTAGTATTGTCCTGCTCTGGTAGCAGCAAAATTCAGCAAAAGCAGGTCGTACCTGTTAAGAATGATCAAATAGTAAAAGACAAGCAGGAAAGCGGAGAAAAAAAACAAGATGAAAGTTTCAATCCCTATTCACTCGACGATCGTTGGAGGATCAAACCTAAACAAAAAGATTTGAGTATCCAACCCTATTCGGAAATGAGCCAGCCGAATTTTGGAAATGATCATAAAGAATCGTCCGCCATGGGCTATCGGATCCAAATATTTACTACCAAAGATTATTACGAAGCCATTGCTCAACGTGACGAAGCGATAAAAAAATTTACAGAAGAAGTTTATCTTGATTTTGAACAGCCATATTATAAAGTTCGGATCGGCAATTTTACCGACAAAACCGCTGCGGACGAAATCAAAGAATTTGCAAAATCGGTGGGATACCTGGATGCCTGGGTCATCCAGACGCGCGTTATTATTTCCGGACAATAATCGTTTTTATCATTTAAATAATTACACATCAATCCAAGGAGATCAATCACATGGATGTAAAAAACATCAAAACCATAGGCGTCTTGGGATGCGGGCTGATGGGATCGGGTATTGCACAGGTCGCTGCCGCGTCAGGCTTTAAAACGATTGCGCGCGAAATCAATCAGGAACTGATCGACAAAGGGATCGGCAATATCAAAAAGCAGCTTGAACGTAACGCGGCTAAAGGAAAAATCACGGCCGAAGAGAAAGATAAAACGATAGCCAATCTAAGTGGCTCAACCAGCCTCGATGATCTCAAAAATTGTGACGTTATTATCGAAGCCGTAACGGAAGATATTAAGATCAAAGGCGAAATGTATTCTTATCTGGACAAAATTTGTCCTTCCCATACCATTTTTGCATCGAATACATCCAGTCTGACGATTACGGAAATGGCGGCGACGACTCAACGTCCGGACCGTTTCTGCGGCATGCATTTCTTTAACCCCGTACCGGTGATGAAATTAGTGGAAATTGTCAAAGGCGTGCGCACATCGGAAGAAACTTTCAACACTGCATTTGAACTTGGAAAAGCTCTGGGTAAAACGCCTATTGGCGCTAAAGATAACTCAGGATTTGTAGTTAATTTTCTGTTGGTTCCATACCTTTTGGGAGCGATTCGTGCGGTTCAAAACGGAACAGCTTCTATTGAAGATATCGATAAAGGTATGATGCTGGGCTGCGGATACCCGATGGGACCTTTGACGTTATTGGATTTTGTAGGTATTGATACGACGTACCGCATCGCAGAAATTATGTTCAAAGAATACGGCGAACCGATGTACTCTTGTCCGCCATTATTGCGGAAGATGTTTATGGCCGGCTTCTACGGTAAAAAATCCGGAAAAGGTTTCTATGATTATTCGTCAGGAACACCGGTCGTTAACAAAGAAATCGTGAGCTATATAAAGTAAATTTTTTTTAAACCTGTTTCACAAAAAAAGGCGAGAATTTTTCTCGCCTTTTTATTTTAATACATTTTCTTCAACACAGCCCCTCGATAAAAATATCCTAATATCTGCTGGAATCCATATCCGTCTTTGGCCATTGTTCGGGCGCACCACTGGCACATACCCACGCCGTGACCGTTGCCGGCCCCTTTAGCCGTGACGCTTATGATCGTTCCGTCGGTATTCCGTTCGATGCTGATTTTGAATAACGAACTATACAATATCGATTTTTCACCTTTAAGAATCCGTCGGATCTGCTCGCCGCTAACCGTATACTGATCTTTTGTAAAACCAACTTTGATCGATTGAATCCTTTGGCTCGAATCACGCTGAATAACAGCAAGATTATAAAGCTTTTGGCTTTGTAATTTTGAAAAATCTTCACCGGGCATCTGATCTTTGAGAATTATCGGGAGATTGGTTTTAATCAGGTTCTCAATTTCTTCCCCTGTCCATTTGATTTCCCATCGATATAAGGGAGATTCCATGCAAAAGTTTTTTCCGTTGTAGCTTGTCTGAATGCTTCGCAAATATGGCACGTTGGCTGAATTTTTCCACACGTCGAATGCATTGGCTGTGATGCCACCGCAAGTCGAAAAGAAAACGGCATTAATTGGCTGATCATTGTACTGCAAAATCTGTCCGGCTGTTTCCATGACGGCTTGATTACTCACATCTGTCTCGCTGGATGCGCCTTGATAAACCTGATCTCCTACATCGCTTACGTAATCGTAGGTTTTATATTTATTTCGGTTTTTGACGGCATACGTCCGTGCCGCAATCGCTTGCGCTTTAGCGGCTTCAATTTGCTCCATCGGTAATTTTCCGATCTCATTGCGAACAACGCCCATCAGGTAAGACTCCATATCTAAGGCATTGATTAATATCATTTCGCCATTGATTGCGGTTGCTACCAATAGTCCACGATAGGAGTTGCCACCGGTCGAGAACCGAATTTCATCCGACTTTGCAGAACATGTAGCCGTTGCCGCTTTTCCGAGTGATTTTCCTTGCGCATCATAGATTTCTATTTTATTTTGCGCGCACTTTAATTCAATCTTTTGTCCTTCGGACACATAAGTAATGTCCTGATTGTCTTCACTTTTGACTACAAAAGCCATGTTTGCCGATACGGCAACGGCTTGAGAGGTTTGCCGCAGGAGAACTTTTACTTGCGGAACAGCATCGGACGTCGTGACGGATCGCATACGCGGAGCGGCTGAGCAACCCAAAAAAAATAAACCTACTATCTTAAGACAGTATTGAAGTTTCATAAATATGTGACCGCTTATTTTAGTTTATTGTATAATACTGCACATCATCTGGTTCTTTCATTCAAAATTGTAACAAGTAATTATGCTCAACTCTGCCAATGAAATACTTCTATTAGCTCTTCTTCTGACTGTTTTTGTTTTCTTTTGTTTTACAATCCTGATGATGCACAAATTCTACAAATAATTATTCTTCTGAAATGCTATCCGACGAGATATTATAGTATTTCAGTTTCTTATGCAGGTTTGTGCGCTCGATGCCCAATTCTCCTGCCGTCTTAGTCACATTCCACCCGTTCCGCTCCAACGCCTGAACAATGTACGTTTTTTCAACATCCTCCTTCATGTTTTTTAAACTCTTTCCGGAAGAAATACTTTTGACAGGTACATTTTTTTCAAGCACGGCCTGTGGCAAATCAGATACTTCGATTTTTTCATCTGAACTTAAAATCATTACGCGTTCAACAAGGTTTCTCAATTCTCGAATATTTCCCGGCCATGCATAGCGCACCAAAGCCGCCAAAGCGTCGTCGGAAAATTTTTTTGGACGCAAACCGGTCTCATCGCAGACCTGTTTTAAAAAATAATCTAACAAAATCGTAATGTCGTCTTTTCTTTCCCTCAAAGGTGGCATGAAAATCGGAACTACATTCAGCCGGAAATACAGATCTTCGCGAAAAGTATTTCTTTCAACTTCGGCTTTAAGGTCTTTATTGGTTGCCGCGATGACGCGAACATCGACTTTTATCGTTTTCGTACCGCCGACTTTTTCGAATTCGCCTTCCTGCAAAACACGTAGAACTTTTGCCTGTACTTTCAGGCTCATATCACCGACTTCGTCCAGAAAAAGCGTTCCGGTATGAGCCTGCGAAAATTTTCCTTCGCGATCGGCTACGGATCCCGTATAAGCGCCTTTGACGGCGCCAAAAAATTCACTCTCGATCAAATCTTCAGGAATCGCAGCACAATTAACTTTAATAAAAGGTTTGTTTTTCCGCGGGCTTCGGTCATGGATCGCACGAGCAATCAGTTCTTTCCCGGTGCCGCTCTCTCCCAGAATCAGTGCACGCACCGTAGTCGGTGCAATTTTTTCAATCTGATTTTTTATGGCTATGATCGGCTCGCTTTGTCCAACCATTTCAAATTTTTTAGAAATTTCACTTCTCAAAGAACGGTTTTCAGAACGAAGCGATATTTTTTCAAGAACATTCTTAGCTGTAATGACGACTTTTTCTTTGGTTAGCGGCTTTTCTATAAAATCGTAAGCGCCCAATTTTACGGCTTCAACGGCATTTTCAATCGTTCCGTGACCCGACATCATCACCACAACGACTTCCGGCTCATAATCTTTGATTTGTTTTAGCACATCGATGCCGTTTATTTCTGGCATTAATAAATCTAAAAACACAAGATCGATCGCCTGATCATGAATGATATCGAGCGCTTCTTTGCCGTTTTCAGCGGAAAAAATTTTGTAATCTTCTCCTCCCAAAATCATTTCTAATGAGCGGCGAATGTTTTTTTCATCGTCAACAATCAGAATCGAGTCCACGCGATTGCACCTCTTAAGTAATTTTATTCACGCCTCAAAACTCTATTCATCACCCGGTTCAGTACGGAAAAGTCGGCGCATTTAAAAACAACAGTCAAACCAAGATACAGGACGATACCGACCGAAATCCCAACACCGGCACGGGTCAAATACTGTGTTCGTAATGATTTGGAAAGCATCCATTCCGCGTTTGTCAATGTGTAATTAACAATAACCACGGCGACCGCCATCAGCAACGAACACGCCAGAAGCTTGGATGCATCCATAACCGGCTTACGCAATTCAAATTCCGGAACTTTACGTTTCAATCCCACAACAAAAAGAACAATTTGAATGGAAAATGCAACCAACAATCCCAGAGAAAATGCCGTCGGGCCCATCATTTGTGAAAAAACATAACTAATCACTAAGTTAATCGTTGTTCCGATCAAGCGAAACCAGAATGGCGTCCAAGTATCTTTGATCGCATAAAACGCGCGCGCAAATAAATACCATAAGCTTTCGAGGGGAACAACCATAGCAAAAAAGAAAAGAATTGACGCCGTTAACTTCGTTTGTTCTATACCAAATTTTCCTCCGCCCAGAACTAATCCAATAATTTCATTCGATAAAACCGCCATGCCGACACCAGCCGGAAGCGTCAGATACAATATTTGGCGAATGGAATTTTGAATATTGTAATTATAATTAACAAAGTTTTTCTTACTGGCATTTTCAGCTAAAAAAGGAAATATAGCCGTCACAAATGAAATTCCGAAAATGCTGACCGGAAAACTTTCAAAATCAAACGCATATTTAAAAGCTGAATAACTGCCTTCCGTCATGCTGATTGAAATTTTTGAATACACTAAAAAAACCAATTGTAAAAGAGCCATGTTCAAAATATTTGGAATGGCTAATAAATAAATCTGTTTCGCTCCCTTGTCGTGCCAATTCCATTCAAAAGAATAACGATAATCCGTTCCGCGAATATCGATCCAATTAACCAGGACAACCAAACAGCTCCCGATTAACGCACCGTAAGCGGCTGAATAAATACCATACTCTTCATGAAATAATACGATTCCCAATATGATCGACGGATTGTAAACCAATAGCGCCAAAGCGTATGCGATAAAATGTTTATGCGTTTGTAAAATCCCGCTGTAGATTTTACTCACTGCGAAAGCAATTTGCGTAGCTAAGAAGATCCGTGCAATTAAAACGATTCCGTTTTTCTGATCTTCCGCTAATCCGGGCTTCAGCCACACATCGGTAATTTGCGGCATAAAGATTCCCACTACCACGCATATTCCAGCAAAGAGAACCATTGTCATATTCAGAAAACTGCTTGCCATTTTATTGGCGTCATCGGTGCTCTTTTGCGCTAAATATTCTGAAAAAATCGGAATGAATGACGAGGATGTCACGCCCATAATCAGAACTTGCTGAAGCATATCCGGAATCGTTGTTCCGTAGTTGTAAATATCCGTGTCGATGCTTGCACCAAAATAATGCGCCATGACTTTATTGCGCACAAGCCCTAACAAGGTACTTAGCAACGTAGCGATCGTCACAAAAAGTGCGGCAACGCCTGCTTGCTGTGATTTAAAAATCGATAATACGCTTTTCAAAAACTTTAAAAGCCTTTTTTATATCAAATCGTTTTGTTATGCAAATAGCCGTTGCCGCTGATGATACCTTCGATCTCTTTAGTCGTTTGGTGACGATCGATCAAACGTTTTAATGCCGACGTTGCCTTTTTCAATCGTTCGTTCGTTGAGCGCATCTCAAGAAGCGCTTGTTTTTCATTTAAACTAAAACCCGAACTCGCCGCAATTAAAAATGAAAGTTCTTTTGAATTCATCGAAGGAATGGACACGTCTTTGTCAATAGCGGTCAAGCGAACAGCGTCTTTATATAATGTTATGGCACGCTTCGATAAAGCTTCCATTTCAGGATCATCGTGATCCACGTCGTCAAAAAATTCTACCAAACCGGTGAGATACGGTTTGTCGTTTACAATACGGCTGATCGAAAAACGTCTTACGCCTTCCGTAAGAATATTCATCCGTCCGTCATCGAACGTTTCCATCACACGGCGAATTTCGGACGAACATCCGATTTTATAAAAATTTTCCCCCGTATAATACACAACGCCAAAAGGCTCGTTCTGTTTTAAACATTCGCCGATCATCAATTTATAACGTTCTTCAAAAATATGAAGCGGTAAAGGCATTCCGGGAAATAACACCACTCCAAGAGGAAACAAAGGCAGTTTAACGGGATGACTCATGGTAAGGCCTTCAAGTGTTCAAACGCTTCTTCTACTTTAGACTGATCCGTCACGGCGTGAATTTCGGCGCGGCCGATTTCTTTTAACACAATCAATTTCATCGAACCGGTCGATTTTTTATCAGATAACATTTTATCCAAAATATCCTTCCAAGAAGTTTTTTTGATAAATTCGCTGATCGTTTTTTCTTCATGGCTTTTAATGACGGTTGTCAGAATGCGTTCGATCCTGCGATAGTCCTCTTGCTTTAAAAAATTCATTTTCATTGAATAATACGACGCAGCGATCATTCCGTATAACACCGCTTCGCCGTGTTTAATAGCACCGTATCCGCCTAAATTTTCCAGCGCATGTCCAATGGTGTGTCCAAAATTGAGAATCATGCGCGGCCCGGCATCAAACTCGTCTTTCTCGACGATTTTTGATTTAATGATGCATGATGTATATATGGCTTGCCGGACAAACTTGGTATCGTTACTTAAGATTTTTTCCCAGTTGGTTTCCAGCCATTCAAAAAATGAAAGCTCGGCAATCAGGCCGTATTTGATAATTTCTGCAAGCCCGCAAACCATTTCACGTTTCGGCAACGTGCTCAAAAAACTACTATCTCCAAAAACAAATTTCGGTTGATAAAACGCTCCGATCACATTTTTGGCGAGCGGGTGATTAACCGCAACTTTACCTCCGACGGAACTATCCACCATGGCTAACAACGTAGTCGGAATGTGCACGTAAGGAATTCCGCGCATGTACGTCGCAGCTACAAATCCGGTCAGATCACCCACCATTCCGCCTCCGAAAGCAATTAAACTGCTTTTACGATGCGCACCTTTTTTGAGGAGTTCACCAACCACATCGGCCGTAGTAATCAGGCCCTTATACCGCTCACCGGCAGGTACCACAATCCAGTCATGTTCACAACGGACTTTTTCAAATAACGCTGTGACGGATGCCCGATACAATTTTTCGACATTGGTATCCGTAATTATAAAACTTTTTAAATTAAAATTGGCCGCAATCAATTCCGGAATTTTTTCAAGACGATCCGAATCGAAATAAACCGGATAACTGCGATTACCTAAATTGACCTGCAAATCATTCATGATTACACATTAAATTTAAAATGCATGACGTCGCCGTCGCGAACAACATATTCTTTACCTTCCGTCCTCAAAAGCCCCTTGTCTTTGCACGCTTGTTCCGTTTTATTTTTTACCAAATCTTCCCACCAGATCACGTCAGCGCAAATGAATCCGCGTTCAAAATCCGTGTGAATCACACCGGCGGCTTGTGGACATTTAGTTCCGCGATGAATTGTCCACGCCCGAACCTCGTCCGGCCCCGCCGTAAGAAAACTTACCAAATCAAGCAACAGATACGTTTCGCGTATCAGGGTATGAAGACCGGGCTCCTTCAGTCCCAGGCTTTCAAGAAAGCCCCTACGCTCAGCTTCAGGCAATTCGGAAATTTCAGATTCGATCTTTCCGGAAATGACAACGACGCGGGCATTCTCTTTTGTAGCAATTTCCTGAACTTTTTTAACGTAAGCATTACCGATCAAAACATCGTTTTCACTTACATTGCAGATATACAATACCGGCTTCATGGTCAACAGAAATAAATCGGCTATTACTTTTTGTTCGTGATCGTCCAATCCCAATTGGCGAGCGGGTTTCCCATCATCCAATTGTTTTTTGACTTTATTAAAAACTTCTAAAGCCGCTTTGGCATCCTTATCGCCTGTTTTAGCTGTACGTTCAATCTGGGATAGCCGTTTCTGCACGCTTTCCATATCTTTTAAAACCAGCTCTGTATCGATAATCGCGATATCGCGTTCCGGATCAACGCTTCCTTCGACGTGCACGACGTCGGAATCGTCAAAACAACGAACAACCTGTGCAATAGCATCGACTTCGCGAATATGACTCAGGAATTGATTTCCCAAACCTTCGCCCTCATTTGCGCCTTTTACTAATCCGGCTATGTCGACGAAATTTACCGTTGTATATAAAGTTTTTTTCGGTTTAAATAATTCGGACAATTGATCGATTCGATGATCCGGTACGGTCACAACGCCGACGTTGGGTTCGATCGTAGCAAACGGATAATTAGCCGCTAAAGCGCCGGCAGCCGTCAAAGCATTAAAAATCGTTGACTTTCCCACATTCGGCAGACCCACAATTCCACATTTCAAAGGCATATTCGAATTTTCCTTGTTAAGATAACTTATGGTACAAATGCGGCTAAAGGTATAAAAAAAATCGCAAACTCAAAAGTCAAACTTTTGAGTTTTGAGTTTCAATCTTTAATTAGTAATTTCACCCTGAATAACCAATAATCGTTAATTTTCATTATGCTTTTTGCTCACATCGCTTTTCCGGTTCCTATCGACAAACTTTTTTCGTATCGGATTCCGGATCATCTTCAGCCGCGAATTTGCGCCGGTGCACGAGTATTGGCGCCTTTTGGTAAAAAAAAGATTACGGGTTTTGTTGTTCAATTAAGCGACTCATCTGACGTGAACAATCCAAGTTTTTTAACAGAAATGTTGGACTCATTTCCTGTTTTTTCTGATGAATTGCTTGAACTGGCAAGATGGATGGCGGAGTATTATATGACGCCATTAGGACAAGTATTGAATATCATGCTGCCACCGCGATTGGACAAACAAAGCGAAATCGTTATCAATCTCAAAAAAGACATTGGCGAATTCGAAATTGCTTCCCTTAGAAAAAGCAAGCCTTTGCAAGCGCGTATTTTAAAAGCGCTTTTTGTGTACAAACATCTCACTGTTAAACAATTACAGAAAAAAACTGAAACCAAAGCCATTGCGAAAAGCTTAAAAGAATTGGAGCACCTTGGCATTATCGAATATTCTGAAAAAATTGACGAAGCCGATGTTTCAGTACGTTATGAAAAATTTGTAACACTCAGCGAAGCTTTGGTGGATGAACCGGAACGCATACAGACAACCTTTGCTTTATTGAAAGGCTCGCCGAAACAAGCCAAAATTTTACGTTTTTTATCTAAGCTTTCTGATCGCGAAATCAAACAATCTGATTTGCTCAAAGCGACGCACTCAACCCTCGGATCGCTGCAAAGTCTTGAAGAAAAAAAATGGATCAAGATTTTTGAAAAAGAAAAAGTGCGTAACCCTTACGACCGGCCTTTTGCCGCGCCAATCCCAATCACCCTCAATGCCGAACAACAGAGTATCACTCATAAAATTGCAGAAGCTATTCATGCAGCAAAGTATCAAACTTTTTTGCTTCACGGTATCACCGGCAGCGGCAAAACACAGATCTATATTGAAGCGATCAAAAAAACTCTCGAAGCCGGAAAAACCGCTATCGTATTGGTTCCGGAAATATCGCTTACGCCGCAGGCCGTTGAACGATTTAAATCTCATTTTGGTGAACAAGTTGCCGTCTGGCACAGCCGTATGTCGTTGGGTGAACGATTCGATGCGTGGCGAAAAATTCATACGAGCGATTTTAAAATCGTCATCGGTGCTCGTTCCGCTATTTTTGCTCCTTTAAAAAACCTAGGATTGATCGTCGTAGACGAAGAACATGAAAATACTTACAAACAGAGCGACTCTACACCTAAATACCATGCTCGTGACGTTGCAATCATCAGGGCAACGCTCAATCATTCGGTGGTCATTCTTGGCTCCGCAACGCCCAGCATCGAATCGTTTTACAATGCTCAGACGGACAAATACCGCCTGGTGCAGCTGACTAAACGTATTCAAGACGTACCTTTACCCGAGGTCGAAATTGTCGATTTACGGAAGGAAAAACTCATTCATACTGAAGGTTGGGAGCCGGTTCTCTCCAAACCTTTGCGGGACCGTATTCGCGAGGCCGTTCAGAAAAATCATCAGGTTATTTTGTATCAAAACCGGCGCGGGTTTGCAACCTTCATTGAATGTTATCAATGCGGTTTTGTTGCCGAATGCCCGCGATGCAGTATCACGCTCACGTATCATGCTTCCCGCCAAATCCTACTGTGTCATTATTGCGGACATAAACAGGCTGCGCTTACTCAATGTCCGGAATGTGCGAATTCGTTTTTATCCAGTCTCGGTGTCGGTACGCAAAAAGTTGAAGAGGTTTTGAAGCAAACTTTTCCTGAAACAAAAACCATCCGAATGGATCTCGATACGACAACACAAAAAGGGTCTCACGAACGAATTTTAGAAAAATTCCGATCCAATGAAGCGCAAATACTTTTGGGAACGCAGATGGTTGCGAAGGGCCTCGATTTTGAAAACGTAACAGTGGTCGGCGTCATTTCGGCCGATACTAGTTTATTACTGCCCGACTTTCGCGCATCGGAAAGAACGTTTCAATTATTGACTCAAGTTGCCGGACGCGCAGGGCGGAAAAATAAATTAGGGAAAGTCGTGATTCAAACTTTCAATCCTAACCGTCCCGCGATCAAACATGCGCGCATGCATGATTACCTCTCATTTTATCAAGAAGAGATCGGCTTTCGCAAAGAATTGAATTATCCGCCGTTTACTCGTCTCACTTCCATACTTTTACGTAGTCTTGATGAGAAAAAAGTAGTTGACCATAGCCGGCAATTTTGCGATATTTTGCGCAACGAGGCGTCTAAACACGCGTGGCCACAGCATCAATTCGATATTTTGGGACCCACCGGCGCTCCGATTCTTAAAATCAGGAATTATTTTCGTTGGTACATTCTGATCAAAACCAGTAAAAAACTAGATCGCTCCGGCGTACTAACAAGAGAGGTTATCAAAAAAACTTTGTTGTTATACAATGCAACGTGCCGGGATTCCAAAGTAGAAGTGGTTATCGAAATGGATCCTCATAGTTTACTTTAAATCAGTTGTCAAATCATGAGCCGCAGATTCGAAGAAAAAAAAGAAGCGTTTGAAATTCTCAATAAGGAATTAAGCGACCTTATTCCTCTCGATCAGCGCGTCCTCCGCAAACAACAACAAAAATCCGAAGAAACTCATACCAAAACGCCTTCCACTGCGGAACTCAAGAAAAACGTTCCGAAAGAATGGTTGGATGAGCAAGCTGCGTTGTATGATAAGTACAAGCTTATCGAGCGGGTTTATAAATTTTATCGCAATATTATTCAGAATATGAGCAGCTGCATTATCTGTATGGATATGACGGGCAGCATTACCTTTCTCAACGCCCAGGCAGCTAAAACGCTCGGATATTCTATTGAAGAATTACTTGGACGGAATCTTGTCGATATTTTTGCAGAACCTCAGACGAATGGCCAATTGATCGACCTCATGTTGATCCAAAATAAACGTTTTGAAAGTAAAGAAGTAAAACTTGTAGCGAAGTCCGGAGCGGTCATCCCGATCGGATTCAGTACGTCGCCGCTCATCGAGCACGACGAGCAGCTCGGCGTCATTATTACTTTCCGCGATTTGACTGAAATGAATATTATGCGCCGACAAGTCGAGCGTATGGATCGTTTGGCTACTTTAGGTGAATTGGCGACAGGCATTGCGCATGAAGTGCGAAATCCGCTGGGAGGTATTAAAACAGCGGCGCAAGTTTTGGAGGAATCCTTCGGTGAGGGTGACCGTCGAATCGAATTAGTTACACGGATCGTAAGGGAAATTGACCGGGTTAACAATCTTTTGACCGATTTTTTCAAATTCGCTAAACCGGTCAAACCGTCGCGTGAATATCATGATATTGAATCGATCATCGATGCCGTCTATTTACTTTTAGCCGCTCAACTTAATTCGAAAAAAATTACATTCAGAGAAGAATTCTCGGACATTGTTCCAAAAATTTACGCCGACATGCACCAAGTCGAGCAGGTTCTGATGAATATTTTTCTTAATGCTATCCAGGCTATGCCGCAAGGTGGAGAACTCAAAGTCAAAACTTACATGACCACTGTCGGCGACAGTCCTAATCTGCATTGGTCTGATGATATTTTTGATAAAAATTTACAGTTTGTTGCCATCGAAGTCAGTGACACCGGCAATGGCATTCCGACAGAAAACCTCGAAAAAATATTCAATCCTTTTTATACCACTAAATCCGAAGGACTCGGTTTAGGCCTTTCGATCTGCAGCCGTCTCGTCGCTGAAAACAACGGCAATATTCACGTCGACAGTGTAGTCGGCAAGGGATCGACTTTTACGATTTTGCTTCCAACGCGATAAACGGAATTGAAATCCGTTCCCCCATTTGTTGATTTAAAATATCAAGAATTTTCTGAACATCACAATTGAATAAAGAGCTCGTTTTCATCTGATCGATGGTCTGTAATTTCTGAAAGGCTTTCCGATATTGTAAATTTCTTCCGATCAGATTGCCGGTCTCGTGATGATAATGGCCGACAGCTAAATGAATGATCCCCTGAATAAATCTTTTTGACTCGCCTTCTTCAAGCCCAACCCAAATTTCTTCCAGTGTTTCATGGCATTCAAAAAATTTGCCGGAATTAAATTGATTCACACCTTTCATCCACAACAACTGAATCAGTTCGGTGTCCATTACACGACCGATTGTGGTACATCATGAATATAGGCGTTCATCATCCGTATCTCTTCTTCTTTTTCGTCGATATTGACCTGAAGCAGGTCACGCATTGAGACCATTCCGATCAGACGGTCGCCGTCGACAATCGGTAAGTGACGCGAGCCAATGCGCTTCATGGTTTCCAAACACACATCGTGACTTTCCTTAGCATTGCCAACGGCTACATTTTTGGTCATAACTTCATCGATGCGTGTTTTGTGAATATCCAACCCTGGAAGAACGACGCGTTTCATCAAATCGCGTTCGGAAAATATACCGCGTAAACGCCGGTCGCTTTGATTGTCAACCACTACGACAGCGCCAATATTTTTTTCCGTCATGAATTTGACAGCATGCTCGATAGTCGTTCCCACTGTAATGGAATAAAGTTCGCGTCCGGAAATGATATCACTTACGGATTTCATACAAACCTCCTAGATACTTGGGTTGGACGTTATTTGGTAAATTATTAAAAGATTTTGCGAGATTGGATCAGCAAGAAGGTGAAAACAATATAAGGCTCGATTTTTGAGAAGTCAAGAAAGTGAAACTATTCGCATTTTATTTTGGCAGTTTTATCGATTCCGAAATTCTCGTTGCAAAGATCGAGCCGCATCCCGTTTAGCTATGCTTTCGCGTTTGTCGTGAAGTTTTTTCCCTCGGGCGACTGCTAATTGCACTTTAACCCGATTCCGTTCGTTGAAATAAATCGAAAGGGGAATCAGCGTCATACCTTTTTCATCCACCTGACGTTGGAGCTTTCGGATTTGTTGCCGGTGAATTAAGAGCTTTCGTGGCCGGTATTCTTCGTGATTATTATAATTTGCTTGTCTGTATTCGGGAATATGAACGTGATACAACCATACTTCATTTTTTTCTATACGAGCATGGCTGTCTTGAATATTCACTTTTCCTTCTCGTAAAGCTTTGACTTCACTGCCAACGAGCGCAATTCCTGCTTCAATCGTATCGATGATTTCAAATTCGTGCCGTGCTTTCCGGTTCGTAGCGATCGTCTTAATGTCGTTTTTTTTTTCAGCCATGGTTACGGACAACTATATTTCCTCTCGAACCGGATGCTCTTGAGTTTTTTGAGAATTGTGCGTGATCATTTCGCCGATCAAACCGGTCATTAAAATTTGAAAACCGATCAGCATCAACAAAATTCCCAGAAATAACATCGGTCGATTGGCTAACGGCACACCCAAAAACCAATCGATGGAAAGGTAGCTATTAATTCCAAGCCCGATCAGAAAGATAAAAACGCCGATAAAACCAAAAAAATGCAAAGGGCGTTTCACATAACGTGACAAAAACAGTACTGTCACAAGGTCCAGAAAGCCGCGAAAGAAACGAGCTATCCCGAATTTACTATATCCGTATTTTCTCGGGTGATGCTGCACTACAATTTCCGTAATTCGTCCGTAACCTTCCCACTTCGCCAACGCAGGAATATAGCGATGCAATTCTCCGTAAAGGCTCACATCTTTGACCACTTCGCTCCGATAAGCCTTGAGACCGCAGTTAAAATCGTGAAGCTTGATGCCGGTCAACAAGCCGGTCACAAAGTTAAAAAATTTCGAAGGAACGGTTTTTCCAATCGGATCGAATCTTTTTTTCTTCCAGCCTGAAACCAAGTCGTATCCTTCTTCAAGCTTTTTTATCAGATTCGGAATTTCACGCGGATCATCTTGCAAATCGGCATCCATCGTAATCACGTAGCGGCCGCGTACCCTTCGAAAACCTTCAGCCAGAGCGGCTGATTTACCAAAATTTTTGCGGAATTTTAAAGCGCGCACATTTGCGTTTTGCGATTGCAGTTGCCGGATGATTTCAAAAGAACGGTCCGTACTTCCGTCGTCGATAAATAAAATTTCATACGACCGTTTCATGGTTCCGATCACTTCCGCAATCATCGTTGTCAGTTCCGACAACGACTCTTCTTCATTCAGAAGCGGAATTACTATCGAGATTTCAGGATTAGAATTCATGATTACTGTGTGTATAGATCGATGTTTTTGGGATAGCGGATTTCGAATATGCTGCTGCTAAATGATTTATTGATCGTTCGTAAATCGAAGTAAAGGCTCAACAAATCCTTTTCTTTCGGACGGACCACACGAACGTATCTTGGAAAATAAAAGCCGCTTATTTTTTCAAAACGGGTAAACTCTTTTTCTAATATCAATTCACCGGAAGCGTCGTAGTAATTGATTCGACTCACTGCAAAATCAGCGTACGGATCGATCCATATTTTTTTTGTGCCCGATCCGTTAGCAAAAATCATGACATAGTAACTGCTGTCCACATCAAATTGCGTTAACTGTTTTAATTCCGACTGCTTGATCGGAACCAATCCCAGCAGCAATTCGACCATTTCTTCGAAGCTCACATCGTAGTCAAAAGTTTTGCGAATAGCGTCGGTACTGGTCTTACCTTTAATGACGTATTTATTAATAATATTATATAAAACATAGGTGTCTTTATTGAGAGATGCTTTTAAGCCGTCCACACCCAGAATACCTTCGATTTTAATGTAAACCGAATCGGGATACCGAATGGCGATCTGCGCGCTAAATTGATTGGATGACTTTGGTGACTCGAGCGTCAACGTGCTGACCGCTTTCATGTACCGTAACCGTTCCGTATAAGCGTTATTTTTTTTGACGATTTCAAGCGGTGTAATGTCGTGAATTGAAGCTTTTTCGCGTCGCACGGTCCCGGTTGAAGAGCAGCTTTGTAAAAGAACAACAACCAAAAACAATAAACAAAATTTTTTCAGCAAGGTATGTTTAGCCTTATTCTATAGTGAGTGATTGAATTTTTTTTAAAATTTGCGGTTGATCTTTATTGATCTCCAATGCTTTTTCCCAAAACGATTTGGCTTCGGTTGTTTTTTTCAATTTCCAGTAAATATCGCCCAAATGGTCGGCAACTTCCCAGCTCGAATCGTCGATTTTGTAGGATTGATTGACAAATTTTAGCGCTTGATCATATTGACCCAATTGATAGTATATCCATCCGATCGTATCGAGGTAATGAGAATTGTGAGGCGCTTTGGACAGAGCTTTTTGAATCATTTCAAGCGCTTTATCCAATTTGACGCCGCGCACTGCGAGACTGTAACTATAGTTATTCAGAATGGCTTCATTGCCGGTATCAATAACCAGAATGCGGTCAAACATGGCGTCCGATTTTTCAAACTCTTTATTTTCCTGATACAATTGCGATAAGATGCTCATTGAAAATACGTCTATGCCGTTGAATTCTACCGCTTTTTCAAGATATTCAACCGCTTCTTTTTTTCGCTGAAGTTGATATAATGTGAAACCCAGAGAGCGTTTAATATCTGAGCTGGCGGGAAACGAAATCTCCGCTTTTTTGAAATGTTGAAGCGCCTTGGGATAGTCCGCGGTTTGCAGAGCCAGACTTCCGATGCGAGCATGCACTAAATCGTCTTCTTTAATTTTGACTAAAACCTCATACGTAGCAATTGCGTTTGGAACATCTCTATTGAAAACGTAAGACTGCGCAAGCGCGTCCAGTAAAAAAATATTATTGGGCTCGTTCTGCGATGCCTGAGAATAAACTTTAACGGCTTTGTCATACATCTTGTTCTTCATGTACAAATCACCAAGCTTGGACGACAGCAATGCGTTAGGGCCAAGGATGGCAATCAATTCTTCATAATACTTAGCAGCTTCAAGAGTTTTGCCTTGAAATTCCATCAGCGCAATCAATCGATAACGGGCATCGATATTGGTTACATCAAGCTTGGTGATTTGTTCAAGGGCACTGATTGCTCGCGGATAATCGTGCCATTTGATATAAATTTCCGTAAGATATTCCAACGACTCGATATGATGCGCATCGCGGGAAAGAACTTTATTGATTATACCATAGCTTTTTTCCAATTTGCCTTGTGCTATATAATTGCCGGCAAGCGAGGCATAAATTTCATTGGACGTAGTGTCATACCGTAACGCTTCAATGTAGTTATTTATCGCCGATTCGGATTCGCCGATCATGTCATCGATAATAGCGTCTACAAAACGTTCCAATGCTAGAGGATTGTAGGGCGGTTTTTCGATTTCCGTTTTTTTGGAAACAGTAGTGCCGGCACACCCCGTTAAGATAAAAAAACCGATAGCCCACGCCATCGGAGAATGAAAAATATCTCTTAACTTCATAGTGATCAATATATTTTATTCTGCCTTAAATAACAAGTTTTTGTTAGTTGGACAGGAGTCAAAATATTCAGGATATTCTGGAGTATCGGTAATTGGATCGAATATTAGCGTTGAAATATTTTCCCAAAGATTCGGCGGTGAGCAAACTGTCATATTGATATGCCGGCACATCGAAATATTGGTAAATTCCCCCTTTTTGGAATTCTACCTCCAATATACTATGATCCTGATCGTACCCTACCGATTTTAGCTCAGACGACGTAACCTCGATTCTATCCATAATTTTAATTTCAAACATCTCTGTGACTTTGCATTAAGTGAAAACCATTATCAGAAATACACAAAAAACATGTTTTCCACTGTTGGACAGTAATCATTTTTTGAGTTTCTTTTTTTTCTTACTGATCGTGATTTGGTAATAGTTGCACACGCCGACCATCGGGCATTCGTCGCAGTGAGGATTGGTCGGGCGGCAGATTTCTCTACCGAGAAAGGAAATGGCCATGCCGATCTCGCCCCAGTCATCTTTAGGGATGAGCTTGAGGAGTTCTTTTTCGATTTTGTCGGGTTTATCGCTGGTAACGGCTCCGAGCCGCGGTGCGACGCGCACGACATGTAAATCGACGATGATGCCCTCCGCCGGTCCGCCTGATTCACGAATGATAACGCTCGCCGACTTGCGCCCGATTCCCGAAAGTTCCGTCAGTTTCTCCATCGTGTGCGGGATATTCGCGTCATCCTGGATCGCGCGAGCCATCGAGATCAGCCATTTGATCTTGTTGCCGAAATTACGCACCGTGTCGAGATACGGCAATAATTGTTCCGGCGTCGCTTCGGACAGCTCTTTCATCGACGGGAACGCTTCAAAAAACTTGATTGCGACTTGATTAATATGTTTATCGCTGTCCTGCGCCGACAGCACCGTCATGATCACCAGTTGATAACGGTTTTTGTATTCAAGCGGGTGTTTACGGCCTTTGTATTTTTCGATCAGCGGCTTGAAAGATTCGGCCCAATTCACGGTCGTTTCCATGGTGTGTCCTATGTTAAATTTTTAATTTAAGTCTATGTGTTGTGCTGAACTTGGTTCAGCATATCTGTTTTCTTTACATACCCCGAACCAAGTTCGGGGTGACGTTCAAAATCCATGATAATCCGTTTCATCAGTGTCATCTGTGTTCTATTTCAAAACAAATTAAATTGCTCAATCCCGCCGCGCAAGAACGGCGCGGGTTTCCGACGAACGATTTTTTTGTTCAATCCGTATTTATGTGTAAACGTTTTGAAGACTTTAGCAATGTGTTCGGCCATTTCGCCTTCGCCGGTCATACGTTTGCCAAATTCGGCTGACGCCAATTTACCGTCGCGCGTGTCCTGGATCGCATGAATGATTTTTTCCTTTTTGGTCGGATACGTTCTTTCTAACCAGTCTTTGAAAAGCGCCTTCAAAGCCCATGTGAGCCGGACGACCGTATAGCCCGCACTGGTCGCGCCGGCTTCCGATGCCAGCCGTAAAATTTCAGGCATCTCGTGATCGTTGAGGCCGGGGATCATCGGCGCCGTCATTACGCCGACCGGAATATTGTTTTTAGCCAGTAATTCGATGGCGTGAAATCGTTTGGTTGGAGATGCTGTCCTCGGTTCCATCTTCCGTGCCAATTCGGTGTCGAGCGTCGTAATCGAAATCATTACTCCGACGAGATTCAGTTTAGCGAGCTCGCTTAAAATATCCAGATCGCGCGTGATCAGAAAGTTTTTTGTGATGAGACGAACGGGGTTCTGATATCGCAGAAATACTTTCAAAAGCCCACGCGTAAGTTGGAGTTTTCGTTCGGCCGGCTGGTAACAATCCGTATTACCGGAAACGCAGATCGGCTCAGGCCTCCACGAGGATTTCCGGAATTCTTTTTCAAGCAATTGCGCCGCGTCGTATTTGACTAAAATTTTCGTTTCAAAATCCAGACCCGACGAATAGCCGAGATATTCATGCGACGGCCGCGCGTAACAATAAATGCAGCCGTGCTCACAGCCGCGGTACGGATTGATGCTGTACGTAAAGGGTATGTCCGGCGAATCGTTTTTGGACAGGATTGATTTGGTCGTGTCGCGGATATATTCGGACGGAATTTTCTTTTCGGGATCGACGTCTTCGTCGGTAATATCGTCAAGACTTTTTTCGGAGTGGAATTCGTCGAAACGGTTGGCAGGATTGAATCCGGCCGAACGCCCTTTGGTAGTTTTGGTAAATTGCTTTTGCGGGATTGATTCGAAATCATTATATTCGGACGCATCGTCCTCATGTGTCGGAACTACGGTACGATGATCGTCATTGTTGTTTTGGATGGGGATGGGCATGGATTGAAATTAGACGTTTTTTGAAGAGACGCAAGTTTTTTTACACACCTTTCGTAAGCACACACTTAAATTGAATGCTGACTGCATCAGGAGAAATGACATGATACCGAGAACAGATTTTCAAGGCGCTTCGGCTCTGCCTTTCGGGCTTCGTCCGCGTAAAGCCGCTTTTTACAATATCGATGAGATCATCCAACAAAAAGGATCCGCGTTTTCCGAAGATGAAATAAAACAATTTGAAGAACTTGATCTGGTTTACCGGACGATTGTCGGGATTTTGTATAATTTCGTTCCGTTGTCCGGCCACCCGGGCGGAAGCTTGTCATCGGGCCGTATCGTCGAAGGACTTTTGTACCAGACGATGGACTATGATTTTTCAAAACCGGATATTTTTGAAAACGACATGATCTGCTACACGGCAGGCCACAAAGCAATGGGACTTTACGGAATGTGGGCATTACGCAATGAACTCATCCGCATTGCATCGCCGTCGCTGCTGGCCGCTGAAAAACGGCAATTGCGCCTGGAAGATTTGCTGGGTTTTCGTAAAAACCATACGCAAGGCACGCCGTTATTTGAAAAATTTAAAGCCGTATCGCTCGACGGGCATCCGTCGTGTATCGTTCCTTTTGTAAAAACCGCGACAGGACCGAGTGGTGTGGGCGTTCCGGCTGCGTGCGGACTTGCTTTCGGCGCTTTGGATATATACCCGGACGATCCGCCGCTTGCGCATTTGATCGAAGGTGAGGGTGGTATGACGCCAGGCCGTGTATACGAAGCCCTCGCCGCCGCCGCTTCAGCGCAATTGCACAACGTCATTATGCACATCGACTGGAATCAATCGACTATCGACTCCGACCGCGCCACCGCCGAAGACGATAAACGCGGCGAATACGTGCAGTGGGATCCGAAAGAACTGATGTACCTGAATGACTGGAACGTGATCTGGGTTCCGGAAGGACATAATTTTAAACAGATACTCAATGCGCAAAAACTCGCATTATCGCTCGATACGAAAATTCCGACGGCGATCGTTTATCGCACAGTGAAGGGGTGGAATTACGGTATAACCGGTAAATCCTCGCACGGCGCCGGACATAAATTCTGCTCGGATGAATATTACAAATATATCAGCATGTTCGAAACGCGTTACGGCGTGCAATTCCCGCGTTTCAGCGGTGACAAATCGCCGGAGAATGTTGAAAAATATTACTGGGATACTCTGCTCGTCATTCGTGGCGCGCTCGAAAAACAATCAGAATTGACGAAATGGGCTTCGGCGAAAATTCAGTCGTCGAAAGAACGCTTGCATAAACGTAATTTAAAGAAACGTTCAGATGCGCCAAATCTTGAAAATTTGTACGACGGAACTTACAAATCGACGGTGATCCCGGACGAATTGAAGCTGGAAACTGGAAGTTCGACGACGATTCGCGGTCAGCTTGGCAAGGCATTGGCTGTACTCAACAAAAAAACGAGTGGCGCATTGATCGCAACCGCGGCAGACCTTTTTGAATCGACGAGTATTGCCGGCGTCAATAAAGGTTTCCCGGAAGGCATGTTCAACGCCGTCACTAATCCGAAGACGCGCCTGGTTGCAGTCGGCGGAATTTGCGAAGACGCTATGGGCGCTTTTATGTCCGGCGTTTCAAGTTATCGCAATCATATCGGCATCAGCGCATCATACGCCGCTTTCATCGTTGCAATGGAACATACGGCCGCGCGCTGCCATTGCATTGGCCAGCAAAATTACTGGGAACGTACGGGCGAACCTTTCCGTACGTGGATCATGGTGAATGGTCACGCCGGTCCGAAAACCGGTGAAGATGGCCCGACTCACGCCGACCCACAGTGCCTGCAATTGCTCATGGAAGATTTCCCGAAAGGAAAATTGATCACCCTGACGCCTTGGGAACCCGAGGAAGTTTGGCCGCTTTTGATGGAAGGCTTGCTCAAGCGTCCGGCGGTGCTGGCACCATTCGTCACGCGTCCTGCTGAAAATATCATCGATCGAAAAAAATTAAAAATGCCTGATGCAATCAGCGCCGTCAAAGGTGTTTATGCATTCCGCAAAGCGGATCTTTCGGCGAAACATTATCACGGAACACTCGTCCTGCAAGGTTGCGGCGTGGCCAGCATGTTCGTCAACGGCGTCCTTGAAAAATTGGACCAAGACGGGTTGAATATGAACGTATATTATGTTGCCAGCACGGAATTGTTCCGGCTTTTGTCTGCGGATGAACAGGAAAAGATTTTCCCGGAGAAATTCCGTTACCATGCAATGGGTATGACCGATTTCACTCTACCGACCATGTATCAATGGATTCGTTCGGAAGAAGGAATGCGCCGTACGTTGCATCCCTTTCGTCACGGCCATTATTTATCGACCGGTTCGGGAGAGAAAGTTTTGGAAGAAGCCGGGCTGCATCCGAAAGGACAGTACAAGGAAATCAGCGATTATGCCAAGTGGATCGAAAAGCAGCATGCTGAAAAGAAACTGATCGGCTTTTAGTTAAATTACATAAAACATCATTTCTAAAACAGTGAAGCAGATAATTCTGTTTCATAGAGAAAGCGCTTTATTATGAAAAAGTATGGATGGGTGTTTTTTTGTTTATTGCTAGTTTCGTTTTCAGACAATCCACTTTCTGATGACGAAAAAATGGCGTTGGAAAGTATTCAAGCCAACACGTTGAAAGCGCATTTGGCATTTTTACAAGACGATTTGTTGGAAGGGCGCGAAGCCGGTGAACGGGGTAATCTGATCGCGGCCAATTATATTGCCGGCGAATTTGAAAAACTGGGCTTGCTGCCAAAAGGCGACGGCGGTTCTTATTTTCAATCAGTAAAATTGGTTTCAGCGCCTGTACTGCCTGAAACGAAACTGACATTGAATGCGAAGCAATCCGTTCAATTCGAATTCAGTTCCAATTTCCTTTTGTACAACTATCCTCAGACAGACACCGTAATCAAAAAGGAACTGGTATTTGCGCGCTTCGGCATTACGGCGCCTGAATATAACTATGATGATTTCAAGGATCTGGACGTCAAAGACAAAATCGTTGTGATTTTTGCAGGCGAACCGATATCCGCCGACAGCAGTTATTTCATGGGCTACAAAAATTCAAAATACTCCTTGCTGTCGCATAAATCGAAAGCGATCAAACGTCTTGGCGCAGCCGGCGCTTTAATTCTGGCCACGCCGGAACATGCCGGATCGTATAAATTTCTGTCCAACTATCTCGGACATCGTACGATCAACCTGCATCGTGATTATGTTCATTCAAGTAATGATAACCCTGATTTCTTTTTTCCTATTCTGAATCCTGATGCGTCAAAACAATTTGTTGAAGGCTTGGGCTGGAAATGGGATGATGTTTCGGTTTCATTTCCTAAACAGAAAACCGGTCCGATCAAGAATGCGACGGTTGAAATTACGGTAAAAAGCAATCGCCGGTATTTTGACAGCCCTAATGTGATTGGATTATTGGAAGGCACCGATAACAAGGATGAATACGTGATCTTATCGGCGCATTTCGATCATATCGGAATTACCAAACCGGTCGACGGCGATTCGATCAATAACGGCGCGACGGATAATGCGTCGGGAACCAGCGCTTTGCTAAGTACGGCCGAAGCTTTTGCCAAATTGAAAGTCAAACCAAAACGTTCGATTTTATTTGTAGCATGTACGGCGGAAGAAAAAGGATTGCTTGGATCTAAATTTTATTCAGAAAATCCCACCATTGATCTCTCGAAAGCCGTGGCGGACATCAACATGGACGTGGTCGGGTTTGCTACATCCGAAAAAGCTTCAGCGATCACGTTAGTCGGAGACGAGTATACGACGCTCGGTGCGACCATGCAGAAATGGGCACGTTTTGTGGGCTTAACGCCTTTGCCGGATTTATTTCCACAGGAAAATTTCTTCCAACGAAGCGATAATTATAATTTTTCTGTCAAAGGTATTCCATCGATTTCACCCGGCGGAGGCACCGAATCCAAAGAAGATTTCGATGTATATTTAAAATTTTATCACAAAACGTCAGACCAGCTTGGAAAAGTTCCTTTCAGCTTCAATCTCCTGCGTTTGCAGACACAATGCATTTTCTTATCGGCATTAGATGTGGCGAATACTCAAGAGAAACCGAAGTGGTTAAAAAAATTATAAAAACGGATTTATCGGCCTTAAATGATTTTCTAATTCAATGAAAATCAGTCTTATCGGTATCATCCGCGTTCTATTTATTTCTAAGGAGTTTATGAGTGTAAAAAAAATTACCGTAATCGGCGCAGGCATTATGGGCAATGGTATTGCGCATGTTGCCGCGCAAGCTGGATTTGATACCATTCTTAACGATATTTCTAAAGAGATTTTAAATAAAGCATCGGTTTCTATTACCAAGAACCTCGATAAAGGAATTGAGTTAGGTAAGTTGACTGCTAAAGACAAAGAAACGACTTTATCAAAATTAACTTTTAACGATGATCTTGAATCGTCGATTCAAGACGCCGATTTTATCATTGAAGCTGTTCCGGAAAAAATTGATCTGAAAATTAAGATCTTTTCCACACTTGATAAAACTTGCAAACCTGAAACCATCCTGGCAACCAATACTTCATCGCTCAGCATTATCGAAATAGCGGCCGTTACCAATCGTCCGCAACGCTGCATCGGCATGCATTTTTTCAATCCGGTTCACAAAATGAAACTAGTCGAGATCATCAAAACACTCGAAACTGACGAAACGACGGTCCGAATAACGCAGGAAGTATCGCTCAAAATGGGTAAAGAGATCGTGACCATCAAAGAATCGCCCGGATTTATCACCAGCCGCATCAATGCGATGATAGGTAATGAAGCCTTTTACATGCTGCAGGAAGGCATTGCATCAGCTAAGGACATTGATACGGCATTGAAACTAGGATTGAATCATCCGATGGGACCGTTTGAAATGGTGGATCTCGTCGGGCTTGATACGCGGTTGAGCATCTTGGAATATTTGCATAAGTCATTGGGTGAAAAATATCGTCCGTGCCCTTTGATGATCCAGTACGTCAAAGCCGGACGTCTCGGCCGGAAAGCCGGCAAGGGAGTGTACGATTATTCAAATGAGAAGAAATAACCGAAATAATATTTAAAAACTTCTTGTGAATTCGTCGGTTAACATACCCGATCTTTTTCCTCTTTTCGATCTGAATGCTCCTTTTTCAGTCGTTGACGTTGAGACGACAGGTAACAGCCATTCTATCGGCCACATTATCGAAATCGCGATTGTTAGAGTCGAAAACCGCGCTATAGTCGACCAATTTCAATCTTTTATACGCCCACCGATTCCTGTTCCGAGTTTCATTACTAAACTGACGGGAATAAGTGATACTGACTTAGCCGAAGCGCCTGTATTTGCCGATATTCAGGCAACCATCGCCGGAAAGCTCCAGAAAAGTTTTTTTGTAGCACACAACGTTAGTTTTGATTACAGCTATATCAAAACAGAGTTCGAGCGAATCGGACGCCGTTTTTTCATGGACCGTTTTTGCACGGTTAAATTGGGGCGCAAACTTTATCCCGGTCACCGTCTTTACAACCTTGATGCTCTTGCAGAACGTTTTGAAATAACGGCGAACGGCCGTCACCGAGCACTCAGTGACGCATTAATTACAGCCGAAATTTTTGAACATTATTTGCGCCATCCCGACGCGGCTGAAGTTTTTTCCAAATATCAACGGTCGTTCGAAAAGAAGGAAAAATGGTTGGAAGAATTTGAAGACGATATTTTTAAATTGCCTGCAACCAAAGGCGTTTATTTCTTCAAAGATCGTTTCGATCTTCCTTTATATATCGGTAAAAGTACGAACATCCGTTCACGTGTTCTTTCGCACTTGCGGGAAGATAAGCTTTCAAAAAAGAAACGGCTCTTCCGCAGTACACATCGCTTTGACTTTGTAGAATGCCGGACGGAATTGGAAGCGCTGATCCTTGAATCACGATTGATCAAAAAACATCAACCGCCGTTTAACATCCAACAGCTCGATAAAAAAAACTATGTTTATCTCAGAATCACTGATGATGCCTATCCCAAAATTTTGATTGCGAAGCACCGGAATGCCGATGCTACGTATGTCGGACCTTTCCGGTCGGTGCGTTTACTGGAGCACGTATTGGAACGCGTGCGCAGACATTTTAAGCTGTGCCCGGAATTGCTCAGGGAACGTCGTTTGAATAAAGGTTTTTGTTTTGCATATCAGCTTAATCAGTGCTGTGGCGCCTGCGGCGAAGCCATTACACCTGAAGATTATCAGCAGATAGTACATGCAGCAACAACTATGGTTGAAAATTATTTGCAACTTAATACTAAAGAAAGCATCGATAATTTTTTGAAATCGGCAATAGCACGACAATCGGATTTGAAGGAAGTGAAGAACGCGTTGAAGCGCACTAAAAAGATGATGTTGGCTATCCCGGAAATGTATTCTGAAAAACTTATTCTTGTGGATGAACTTGAAAAAGCGGCTTATTTGATCAATGAGGGCTTATTATCCGGCATTTTGACGGCGCAAGATACGGACAGAGTCAATTGGGAAGAATGGGCAACGACAATTCCGCCGGATCGAACTGACGAAGATTGGATTCTACTAGATGAAAGAGAGACGATTCAGCGTTTTATCAGGACCAATCGTGATAGAATCCGGCTGATTCCGGTCAATAAACTTGTCCCAACATCCTGATCAAGGTATTGTCAGCTATTCATAATAGCGCCGTTATTAATGTCCAGAGCCTGTCCGGTAATGCTTTTTTGCTGCAGAAGATAATCGATTAAATCGGCCACTTCCTCAGGTTCAGTCATTTTACCGAGCGGAACAGGTTTCATCGCCATGGCCATTGCTTCATTTTTTGTAATACCAACAGCGTCGGCAATCCCCTGAATTCCATCATGTGCCATTTTAGTATTGACCCACCCGGGACAAATTGCGTTGACCAGAATTTTTTCTGGAGCCCATTCCACCGCCCAACTCCGCATTAACCCTAACAGCCCTGATTTGCTCGCACAATACGCACTATAACCGGCAACGCCTAGTCGTGCCAGGATTGATGATGTAATGATCACATGCTTGAATTCAGAAGGACTTTTCCTTAAAAAAGGAAGAAAAGAGTTTACAAATTGGTAGGTTCCTGTCAAATTTGTTGAAATGATTTCATCCCATCGGTCATTGATGCCAAAAGTATTTTTTCCTCCGACCCCTGCGTTGGCTATTATTCCATCAAGCGTGATTTTAGGAAAGGATTGAATAGCCGAATTCAGGCTTGCCGGTGAACGTACGTCAACAGCGAGTACCTGATGCCGTGCAGGTTCAGGTAAATCCTTGAGAGTTGCTTGCAACTTAGCAATATCACGACCGCACAAAATTACTGCATGCCCATTTTGAGCTAGTTTAACGGCAATAGCCCGACCAATACCTGATCCGGCGCCGGATATAAGATAGTGTTTCATGATTTTAATTTAATTGATAGACGGAATTTGAAAGTACGGATTAACTGAGGTTAGTATGATATTCTTGAATACTGGTTACCGAGAGTTTTTCTTCGGCAATGGCCCGAATGCCTTTCACCAAACCGATGGCTCCCGGGATTGTAGTGATCATCGGAATTTTATACAGCATCGCCGCTTCCCCGATATAACGTTCGTCAAGTTTTGCAGCTTTACCGGTCGGAGTATTGATAACGATTTGAATTTCTTTGTTTTTGATCCGGTCAATAACGTGCGGGCGGCCTTCCTGTAATTTAAAAACGTGTTTTGTGTCAATACCATTGTCATTCAAAATTTTAGAAGTCCCATCCGTGGCGTAGATAACAAATCCAAGATTTTGCAGATCTTTGGCAATAGGGACAATTTTCGATTTATCCCGGTCATTGACGGTAATAAAAACCCCTCCGCTTGTCGGCATTTGCATACCCGCTGCAAGATGTGCTTTAGCCAAAGCTTTAGGAAAAGTATCGGCAATACCCATCACTTCTCCGGTCGAGCGCATTTCCGGCCCAAGATACATTCGGATGCCCGGAAATTTACTAAAAGGAAAAACCGGGTCTTTTACAGATGTATAAGCCGGAACAATTTCCTTCGAAAGGCCAAGCTCTTTTAATGTTTTCCCGACCATGATTTTTGCTGCCATCTTAGCAAGCGGAACACCGATAGCTTTGCTGACAAACGGCACTGTACGTGATGCACGAGGGTTAACCTCCAATACATATACGTCGCCATTTTGTACAGCATACTGAATGTTAATTAGACCGATCACGTTCAATTCTTTGGCAAGTTGCCGTGTAAATTGACGCAATTTATCGACAACGTCTTGCGACGCCGAATAAGGCGGCAATACGCATGAACTGTCGCCCGAATGAATACCGGCTTCTTCGATATGCTGCATCACGCCGCCGATAAAAACATCTTTACCGTCGCACAATGCATCGACGTCAAACTCGACCGCATCCACGAGAAATTTATCCACCAATATCGGATGTTCGGGCGATACGTTAATTGCATGTACCATGTAGCGTTCGAGCGCTTCTTCGTCGTAGACGATTTCCATCGCCCGTCCACCCAAAACATACGAAGGTCTGACGAGAACTGGATAGCCGATCCGGGTTGCAATATCGCGCGCTTCTGCAAATGATGATACCGTACCGTATGCGGGACATTGGATTTTCAGGCGTTCAAGTAAAGCACCGAATTTTTTTCTGTCCTCCGCCGCATCGATATTTTCCGGAGACGTCCCAAGTATTTTTACGTCGGCTTTCATGAGTGGGATCGCCAATTTCAAAGGTGTCTGTCCGCCGAATTGAACGATCACACCTTCAGGTTTTTCAGCCTCGATGATATTCATCACATCTTCGAATGTAAGCGGTTCAAAAAACAGCCGGTCGGATGTATCGTAGTCCGTACTCACAGTTTCGGGATTACAGTTGATCATGATCACCTCAAAACCCTCTTCCTGCAGAGCATAAACGCCATGCACACAGCAATAATCAAATTCTATTCCTTGGCCGATTCGATTGGGCCCCCCTCCCAAAATAATGATCTTTCGTTTTCCGGAATCGATATTTTCAGTTTCTATTTCGTACGTCGAATAGAAATAGGGCGTTTCTGACTCAAATTCAGCCGCGCATGTATCAACTGTTTTATAAACCGGGCGAACACCGTGCGATTTTCTCAATTCGCGAATTATTAGTTCATCCGTTTTCCAAATAAAAGCTAATTGTTTGTCAGAATAACCGAGTTGTTTGGCTTGGAGTAAAAGTTCAGGAGAAATTTTTTTCTTCAATACATCGAGACTGAATGTGGACACTCCAATAACTCCTTTATGAATTGAAAGACTTATAAATAAACTCTTTACGGCGGGTTGTAAACTACAAATAAACGCTCTTTGTAGCAAGTGATTTTCAAAAATTCTCAAAGAAATAGCGTGAAAACTTCGTAAAATTTTTGTCATCACACATGAAAATTCTTGACAAAGCAGGTTTTTATATATATAATTACGACGTCCTTTTGATTGAGAATTATTCTCAATTACTCAACGCTCATTAAGATCAATGAGCGTAATTTTGGTTTAAGTATTGAGAATGATTCTCAATACTTGATTTATTCTTTGTAAATGCTCTAAATCAGAGCATAATTTTTAACTTTTTAATTGAGAATTATTCTCAATAATGCTCAGTAGGTTTTATTTTGAGCATTATTTTTGGAATTATAGATGAGAATGGGTCTCAATTGTAATTTATTCAACCTTTAATTCGCGAGGATTCATGAGCCATAATTTTGTTGCGATTAACTACATTTCATGCCAAAAAAATTATAAACAAAAATTCGAAGAGCTTTTTAAGTCACGGGCGCATGCTATTGATCGTATGCCTGGATTCGTTGATATGCAAGTTCTGAAGCCGAGCAAAGATGGAGATGATTACCTAATCGTGAGTTTTTGGGAAAACGAAAATGCTTTTAAGCAATGGACTTCTTCTCCGGAATTTATCGAAGGTCATCGGCGCGGATTCGACGATATCAAACAAGCGATTCAGCGCGGGGATACTCCTCCGATGCAATCCAGCTTTAAAACCTATGAAGTTTTAACGCGATGATGACAGAATGGATTAAAAAAATAGGTTTAATAGGCCTGTTGTTTTTTCTGATTAAAGGATTGATCTGGCTTGCTATTATTTTAATTCCAATGTTTTTTGCAATGGAATAATGTTATGAAATGCAAACACACCATACTCGCACAATCGGATTTCGGCTATGTCGCACATTGTGAGACTTGCCACAGGCTGCAAATCGGTTTTGGAACGGTCGTACTCTCGCTAACAGCGGTAGAATTTACTCATTTTCGTCAAGCAGTCATCAGAAAATATGGTCTGATGGATCCGAACAACAGAACCAACAAAAATATTTTTGTGGAAACATCGGCCAATAACGTTCAACTCGCGTTTACCGGGCTAGAATTATTTCACTTGAATAGCCTGATCGCACAAGGTGAAGCGGTAATGCCTGTTGCATCGCAAGGACTACTATCATGAAAAAATGTTGTAAAAATTATGAAGAAAAAAAGGCATGTAAAGATTGCCCGGTTTTGGCTGCTCTCAGAACTTACAACGATAAATTAAAAAGAAGAGAAGTTAATCTTTATCTAAAAACTGTAAAACGTCATCCTGACGAATATTCACGGATTTATGAATCCATATTGGAGTAATTAAATAACCTTCATTCATATTACACAGGACTTATTCATGTACCGCTGGCTATTGTTGTGTATCACACCTTTGGTTTTACATGCCTCTGAAACCGATTCAACTTTTAACATTAAAAAATTTCATCTGCGCGGCTATGGCACGATGAATTATTTTGCTTTTGACTGGCAAACCGATCCGCAGAAGCGAAATGTCATTGATCTCGAGCGTTTGACTTTATATCCGTCCTATAAATTAAATGAACGCATGAAAATTGAATCCGAAATCGAAATCGAACACGGCGGAACAGGTGTTACAATGGAGTTTGATAAATTTGAAGAATTCGGTGAATTTGAAACTGAAATTGAAAAAGGCGGCGAAGTTAAATTAGAGCAAATGAATTTTGTTTATCAGTACAGACCGTATTTGAATTTCCGTATTGGACGATTTAAGCTTCCGATAGGACTTAATTCACAACTTGACGAACCGTCCGAATATTTTACGACTACCCGCAATGAAACCGAATCGTCGATCATCCCGACGAATTGGTATGAAAACGGGATCCAGATTTTCGGCAGCCTGGCACAAAATTGGAAATATACTTTCTCGCTGGTCAATGGCCTTGATGCAACCGGGTTCAGCTCGTCTTCATGGATTGTTCGCGGACAACAACTGCGTTTTGAAAATGTAAATGCCGAGGATATGGCCATCAATGGACGATTGGACTATGCCTGGGGCACAGAAAATCTTATCGGCGTTTCTGCGTATTACGGAAATTCCACTCATAATCGCCCTAAACCGGATATTACGGTCGACGGGCATGTGAGTATAATCGAATCCCATGTTGCGCTTGAATATGAGCCGGTTATTTTTCGATCCATGGTCATTCTGGGCCATTTGGAAAATGCCGATAAAATTTCAGAAGCCAATCGCAATTTATCCAACAATCTCAATGTCAAACGCTCACCTATCGGAAGCCAAGCATTAGGCTATTACATCGAAGCAGGATTGGAGCTATTTGATTTTCTGCATTATGTAGGAGGCGAACATCCGACTGACAGCGAATTGATTTTATTTGGACGCTATGAGTTTTATGACACAATGTATAAAACTTCCGGCAATATTTTTAATAATCCGCGCTGGGAGCGGAAAGTATACACGGCGGGATTGAATTATCAACCGTTGAAAAAATATATCGTTTTCAAAACACAATATTCAATGCGCAAATTGGGAATCTCTCAAAATGAGAATACTTTTTCATTAGGAATGGGATTTGAATTTTAGTTCTCCATGCAAAATATCAAAGGAGCTTGTTATGATGAAGCGGTTTTTTATGTTGACGTCTGCATTCTTGTTGATAACGAGTTGCGGCAATGATGATTCACTTCCTCCGATTGAATATGACGCCACGGCTTTGCTGGCTAATGTTGCCGATTCAGTGATTTTGCAAACTTACGAAGATCTTGATACCAAAGCTGGTTTGCTGTTGACCAGTGTTCAAACTTTGTCCTCCGATCCCACCGAGCCACATCTCGAAGCCGCTCGTTCAGCATGGGTCGCGGCGCGGGCTCCATGGGAAATGTCGGAAGGATTCCTTTTCGGTCCGGTTGACACAAAAGGCATCGATCCTGATATCGACAGTTGGCCTGTCAATGTTGTCGACCTTGACAATGTTCTGGCCGGAAGTGCAACTTTGAATGAATCATATATTAATGGACTTGAAGGCACTCTTAAAGGATTTCATACCATTGAATATTTGCTATTTGGGGATGAAGCTACTCCGAAAACCCTTGGGTCATTTACCACGCGCGAGTTTGATTATCTTGTTGCATGCGTCCAGAGTTTTAAATCAGAAACACACGATCTTGCAATGAGCTGGGCTCCATCGGGCGAAAATTACACTTCGCAATTAAAAAATGCCGGAAGCCCTTCCAGTTTATACATTAGCCATAAAGCTGCATTGCAGGAAATCTTGCAAGGAATGATTGCGATTGCCGATGAAGTTGCAAACGGTAAAATTCAGGATCCGTTTGCCCAAAGCGATGTAACCTTGGAAGAATCACGTTTCAGTAATAATTCAAAGGCCGATTTTCAAAATAATATTCGCAGTATTCGCAATCTTTATTTAGGAGAATATACGGGACTGGGAACAGGAAACCTTGTGGGAATTTCACATTTAATCAATCAAGTCGACGCTAATTTGGATGAACATTTGAAAGACGAATTGGATGAAGCCATTGAACTCATCGGTGCGATCGGCGGAACGAACGGAACCTTTACCGATGCTATTACCAACAATCGTTCGTCGATTGAAGCAGCGCAAAATGCAGTCCGAGCCATTCAACAAACCTTAGAATCAGAAATTCAACCAATTATTGACAGGGTACAATGAAATTCAAATTTGAACTCGCTTCCTGCGTGCTGTTGGTTTTTATTTTTGGCTGCGAAACCAATGATTCAGATGCGGACGGTTCACCGGATTTAGCGGGCGGTGCTACCACCGTTTTCGTAAGCGGCAGCAATGCGTATTCAACCCCGTCTCCCAATCTTTCCGGGATCGGGATTGAACAGCACGCGGACGGTGATGCGGCATTCGAACAAATTTTTGTCACAGCGCCTGCAGGCGTAAATGGCGGACTTGGACCTGTCTTTAACAATACTTCTTGTATCAATTGTCATGTGCGCGACGGTCGCGGCCTTCCGTTTGTAGAAGGAAGTACCGGTTCATTATTATTTCGATTGAGTATACCCGGCTCAGACGAACACGGGGGACCAGTAGGGATTGATGGTTTCGGAGGCCAATTGCAGGTTCGTTCTGTCGAAGGCTTTATCGCAGAAGGAAATGTAACGGTGAATTATACAGAAATTGACAGTCTTTATCCGGATGGAAATCCTTATTCACTATTGCAACCGGCCTATACCGTCACACAAACCTATACTAATTTGCCATCAAATTTTCTGTTATCGCCACGATTTGCGCGATCCGTTTTTGGCCTGGGTTTATTAGAAGCTATATCCGAATCGGATATTCTTGATTTGGCGGATGAGAACGATACCGATCAGGACGGGATTTCAGGACGGCCGAATTATGTGTGGGATATCGTAAACCAAAAAAATTCTTTAGGCCGTTTCGGATGGAAAGCCAATCAGCCAAATCTATTACAGCAAAATGCTACGGCGTATCAACAAGATATGGGTATTACTTCATACGTTCATCCGCTTGAGAATTCTTTTGGCCAAACAAACAATGATACGCTTCCCGATGATCCTGAAATCGATTCTTTGACAATTGCCGCCGTGACCTTTTACACGCAAACTTTAGGCGTGCCGGCTCCACGCAATCAAAATGATCAATCCGTTCGTGAGGGAAAGAAATTATTCGAACAAGCGCTTTGCCAAAACTGTCATGTTGCTCCGTTTAGAACAAATAATCTGAATGGCGTGCCGGAAGTTTCAAACCAAGTTATTTATCCCTATACCGATATGTTATTACATGATATGGGAGAAGGTTTAGCCGATAATCGAAGTGACTTTTTGGCCAACGGGCGTGAATGGCGCACACCGCCACTGTGGGGAATCGGATTAAGCGAGGTTGTGAATGGACACACTTACTTTCTACATGATGGCCGTGCGCGTAATATTGAAGAAGCAATACTATGGCACGGTGGTGAAGCGCAGGAATCAGTTTCGATTTTTAAACATTTGACGAAAGAACAACGCTCGGCGTTGCTGCAATTCATCAACTCATTATAACTTATAATACTATTCTTCTTTGATCAGCAGTTGCATTCCTGATAGGGTTTGATTAATTTCATAACGAACATCCACCGCCAATCAAACTCTTCATGGAAAAATTCAAGGAACTGCTTTTCAAATTATATTCCGACCGACGACGGGCCGAAATCCTTTTGCCTTTTGCTATCGGTTTAATTGCTCTTTATTTTTTTTATCAATGGGTCGTCAAAGACCGTATTCTTTTTATCGGCGGTTTTTTGATGGCAGTATTTTTTCTTACCGCTATATTTACACTTAATTTTTCCAAAGCTTCCCGCATCGCTAAGCGTGTCACGGCCTACATTATTACCGGACTTGCGTTTACATTTCTTCTCACCGGCTTCTTTTTTTACGCTTTTAATCAATCGGTTATCAGACAATTCGACCTGAAAAATAATCTTCGGGTTCTCGAATCGTACAATAAAACCATCGATCAATATTTTGCCGAGCGACTGCAATGGGCCAATGTTCTGCGTGATCGCCTTTTAGTGAGCGAGCCGCCAGGATACAATACACTGATTAATGAATTTTATTATAATCATCCGACGGATTTTATTTCAATCTACCTACTCAACTCTGAAGGTTTTAGCCGTTTTGGCGTTCCTGTCAACTACGATTACCTCGAACGTTCGGATTTTAAAACCGTCACAATAACTCAATATACTGAGCCTTCCGTCAATGTATCGTTGGGACAAAACGTTGAAACTCAATTAGTTTCAGTTAAATTGATCGTTCCATTTACTTCCCCGGATAGTACGCTATGGTATATTTTGATGAATTTAAAATTGGAAGATCTTACTAAGCGCGTTAAAGAAATCACATCGAACACACGTTTTTATATTGTTAGAAAAAACGAAGTTCTTTATTCCAATATTGCCGATAATAGCAGTCGGGATTTTCGCGACTTTACTGAAACCGGTTATACAGAAACTGACGATAGGACATTCATTACAAGGCACAATCTTCAATCCATTCCATGGCAAACGGTCAGTGTTCAAACGCTTGATCAGGCATTTCCCGGCCTTTTGATTGCCGATGGGGAATTAACCAAAGTAGTCATTTTGTGCGGAGTACTCGGTCTTTTGAGCGGATTATTATTATCACTTTATTTGACTAAAAGCATCTTGCTCCCCGTTTCAAAATTGAGCATGGATGCCGGCATTATCTCTCGCGGAGAAATCGACCATCCGATCGGAAGCGCTTCCGAAACAGATGAAATTAATGACTTAGCCGCTTCGGTTCGCACGATGGTTAATACGCTAAAAGAAAAAATGAGTGAATTGAACACGGCCAATGAGCGATTAGTTTATACGCAATCGGAGCTGGATCAGCAACTGCAAGCAGCGCATAAAATTCAATTAGGGCTTACGCCTCATGATGCTTTGTTGACATCAGGGTTTGATATCTACGGACGATTGATACTGGCTCACCAAGTTGGAGGCGATTATTTCGATTATTTCGAGATTGATGAACACCACGCCGGCATTTTGTTGATCGACGCTGCCGGAAAAGGCATTAGCGCATCGTTTTACGCCGCTCTTGTCAAAGGTGTGACCGAGATTCAGTTGAAGTCGTTGTCATTTCACGAACAGAATCTGAGTAAATATTTTCACATCATTGAAGACTTGTTGTTTCATGTTCGGGATCAACGCACGCGAACCGTTGCAATGCAGTTTGCCGTTCTCGACACTCAAAACGGTCACATTCGCATTATCAATGCCGGATTAGAAAATCCTGTTCTTGTGCGGGACGGAAATCCCAGTATACTTAATATTTCCGGCCGGGCAATGGGCATGCCACGCTGGCTCGGCGATTTCCAGGAAGTAGAATTTGATCTGCAGCCGAACGACACATTATTATTTCATTCCGATGGCCTGGAGAATCTGGAATCGGCGATCACTCCCTTATTACAGGAAGATTTTTTTATCCGTTCTTCACAGCAATTGTTATCAGAAATGCAAACGCATTTTATTGACGGACAACGGCTTTCAGATGATATCGCTGTCGTATTGTTACGCCATTATCCTATCCAAAAACATTATGTAAAAATCGAAAGCGCTCCTGACGCGGAAAAAGCCTTGATCGATGATATTGGCAAACGCATGGAAAGATCGGGATTTTCTGAAACAAAAATTAATGACTTTAAAATTGCTGTTCGTGAAGCAGTAGTAAATGCCGTAAAACACGGTAATCAGTATAATTCATCACGGTCGGTTGACATCGGTATTTTTTATACGGAAAAATTTATCGAAGTCAAAATTCACGATTATGGCAAAGGTTTCGAGTGGTCAAAAATTGAAAAACCGGAAATGCATAAAAAATTAAACGGAGAGCAGAAAGCGGGTGGATGGGGATTGCATGTAATGCAGAAGCTGGTTTACGATTGGTCCGTCCATCGCAGCGACACCGGAAATACGTTATGTTTACGGATGATAGAAAATTAATGCTTTGAGGAGCTTTTTTCGCGGGAATGTGATTGCAGTTGTTCTTTGTATTCTTTTTCTGCGTCTTCGATCAATCCCACCACGCGCGTATCGTTAAGATATTGACGGATATCTTCTTCAAGAACTTTCGGATCCATTTTACCTTCGATTAAATTATCACGGCGCGTTCTGAATCCAACCGTCACTTCGTCCAAACGGCTTATCAGATCGCTGCTTTGGCCATCGAAGGCTTTTTGAATTGTTTCCAAACGAAAAACACGTTCCGTCAGTACGCTTAACAATTCGCGTTTTATATGACTTTGTAGCTGAAGCTGTTTTGCGGCCATCGACGCATCGCTGCGAAGATGATCAATGGTTTTGGAAACTTCTGTAATGGTTAATCGATTTTCTTTTGACTGATCAAGAAGTGCGGATAATTGCGCCGTCAAAAACGTGACTGTCAGGCTTTTTACGACAATATCATCGATGCTGTTGATGCGCGATTGTACGTGATCCAGCATTTGATTTTTAGTCATGCTGTCATTTTCTGCAACCAGGTATCCACGCCGCACGTAAATTTCCAAAATAATGTTGAGCTCAAACGTATTGATCAGTTCCGGCCAGTAATTGCCGTCGACAATCTGAAGCAGTCCGGGATTTGAAAAAATATGGTCTTCAATCAAATCAACGATGGCAAATTGCCGCTCAAAATCATTGCATTGAGAAAGGCGATTGCGTATACCCTCTAATACGCTTTCTTCATTGACGTCATATTCATCTAAATACGCATCGAGGCGCGAATACAAATACGTTAAAACAAGATTGGCCAACGTAATACGGTCTCCGGATTTTTCTTTGGCATCGGCCAGTTTTTTTAAGCGAAGCCGGAATTTCAGGATCGTTTCTCTGAAAAAACGATTGTTGTGATCGCATTCACCGAGAATTTCGAAAAATGAAAAAATGTCTCGTGTGAGAATCATCAGCGGGGAAAATTCTTTGGTCAGCAATTTTATCTGATCGATAATGGCCAACAATTCCTCGGCACTATGCCCGCGCTCTTCAGGATTGTCCAAACGGTAAGTAATCGATATGATTGCCAGAGTTTCGTCTTTCAGCTCGCTGACGTCGTCAAATAAGTGATGAGCTTCCGTGTAAAGTTCAGCAATTTCCATATCCGATTTTTCGACTTTGTCCTGTGTGATATATTGTTCGAGCGCAATTTTAAGTTCATATTCATTGATCAGCCGAATCCAGAAATCTTTGCCTTTTTCGTGCATATCATGCGTTGTAAGTCCGAAGAAATAACGTTCAAGTTGCTGCACGATCATGAATTGACGTTTCATGTTGTTGGACAAAGCGATGCGGTTGCTGATTTCTAAAATCATCTCTTCATCGAGGCCGTACTCGCTGATAACCACCTGTAAAACCGTATGGAGATAGAGTACCACTATTTCTTTGAGATTCATTCGACCGCGAAGCGCTTCTTGACGAGCAGCATTCTCAGCTATATAATTCAATTTGAAAACGCGATGAATGATCTCGCCGACGCTCAATTCTGTGTTTTCAACAACCTCGATAAACGTAGCCGCATCTTCTTCGCCGATATCCGTTTCCATCAACATTTCGGAAATTTCTTTACGCTCATAATCATGATAACTTTCGCTGTGAATAATTCGGCCGGTTTCTTCGGTTGACCGAATTTGAAGGCCTTCGATAATATTACGCGCCGATTTGTCAGAAATGCCGTTTTCAGTTAACCAAACCTGAAACTTGCTAAAATCGAGCATTTGCATCATTGCTTCGATTTTAAGATGGCCTTTCTGAGCGCCTTCACGCTCAATCAATGCACTGCTGAGATTGGTACGGAAAGTTTTGTGGATAGACGTTGAAAGCGGTTCGATCTGGCGAAGGAACGTTTTTATAAAATGATCGTTGGGCTTATTGCGTATGTCGAGTTGGAGAAGCTCTTCGATCTTCTCTAACTCAGAGTTTTTTGATGTTGTCATAGCAAGGGTCAGTGCTCTTAATGACGGAGATATTTTAATATAGCGATATTTCGTGCGATTTCAACGGCATTTTTTTATGTCTTCGCTTACAAAAAAAGTTGCATTTAAAATCATGCCTGATGTATTTTTGATCAGACTATAAAAGTGAGAGAATCTATGTACAACGTTTCAAAAAATTTATTACAAGTCTTGAATGAAGCCAGACCAAAACTGCTGGCGATAACTGAATTACAAGCATCTGAAAAGCTTTACAACGACAAATGGTCGATTAAAGAAATTTTGGGACATTTGATCGATTCGGCAGCTAATAATCACCAACGGTTTGTCCGCATGCAGGAAGTTAAAGATTTAGGAGAATTTCGATATACTCAAGAACATTGGGTCAAAGCTCAGCACTATAAAGACAAACAATGGGAAGACATTATTAATACCTGGTATTACTATAACCATCATCTTGCACATGTAATCGCTCATATTGACAAAACCAAATTAAATAACACATGCGATATGGGATATCCGTCGCCGGCGACATTGCAATTCATCGCTGAAGATTATGTTCGTCATTTGCAACACCATTTGAATCAGATATTTTCAGGAGCCGATCCGAGACAGAGAGAAAAGTGGACAACACAATTACGATAGAAAAATTATTTCAACTTTTTAAGAGTATTTTTGAAATCTTCCGGCAATTCCGAATCGAACGATACATGTTTACGCGTCGTGGGATGCATGAATCCTAATGTTTTTGCATGCAAAGCCTGGCGCGGCATCAATGATAAAAGATTCTCAGCCATTTGCCGTTTCTTTTTTTCTGCGCCGGATAAATTTACATTATCACCGCCGTACGTTTTATCGCCAAAAACCGGATGTCCGAGATGAGCCATGTGAACTCTGATCTGATGCGTCCGGCCTGTTTCCAGATGTAAACGGATTAAACTCAAAAAATCATATGCATCGATAACTTCATAATGCGTAACCGCGTGTTTGCCATCTGAAGTTACCGCAAATTTTTTTCGGTCTTTGGTGCTCCGTCCGATAGCGCCTTCAATCTTTCCTTTTTTGTGTTTTAATTTTCCCCAGACAATTGCCCAATATTCCCGATCGATTTTATGCGCACGAAATAAACTGCTTAAATAGCGATGGGCTTTATCGTGTTTGGCCACCAGCAGCAATCCGCTTGTGTCTTTGTCAATGCGATGAACGATGCCCGGCCGCAACTCACCATTTATTCCCGACAAATCTTTAATGTGATGCAGCAGCGCATTCACCAACGTTCCGGTATAATTCGAAAACGCCGGATGCACGACCATGCCGGCCGATTTGTTCACAATCAAAATATCGTTGTCTTCATAAATTATTTTTATTGGAATATCCTCCGCTTGTGCTTCTACTTTTTCAGGAAGCGGCAAGGTCACATCGATCACATCTTTTGGCCGGATCTTATACGATTTAGCTACAACCTTTTTGTTGACAAGGATCATGTGCAAGTCGATCAATTGCTGCACGCGAGAGCGTGAAATATTCTCAATTTGCCGCGAGAGAAAAGCATCCAAACGTTCCGTTCGCTGGTTCGCCGCTACGATGATTTGAGTTCTACGCATTTAAAAAGATAATTGAATACTGACAAATTTTTTGGTAAAATAGTCAAATTTAATGTTAAATCCAACCTGTGTCAGGTCTGCCCGTGCGGTATTTTCAGGTTCGACTCATCGATTCGCACTTGTATCTGAATCGTAAAGACTATTCCGATCTTTTTGGAGAAATGAAAAATCTTTTCGGCGAAAACGCCGTTATTCAACACGGTAGCGCATCAATTACCATCGATAAAATTATAGCTTCCGACGAAGACCGGCTTGAGTTGACGCCAACTGATTCTGAAAAGCTTAAAATCGACGCTTCGACTATTATCAATTCCAAAGATGTTCAATTTTTGCGGCTTGCAATCAAACTTATTTCACGAGGCAAAGAAATTAATTTCTCAGGAAAGCTTCAACTTATTCCACGCACACTGTTCCTAAACGGTGAAGAATCAAAATCTCTCGGTCTGGATTCTTCCAAAACAGTTTTCGTGGCAGCGAACACGTCAAGACCAACTATTTTTGGTGATGTCCGCGTAGCATCAACTCTTGAAAAAGGATATTGTATTTTGAGTAAAGAGGAAGCCGCCGGCGCTTTACTTAAAGAAAATGACCTGGTGTATGTGGTTTCCTCGTTGTCTGCAAAAGCGGCAGAGTCTCCAACTTCAACCGTTGAAAAATTACCATCCAGGTTTTTAGACCTAGATTTGACTTTGAAAGGAAATAATCAATTTGTCTTGATTACGGAGGCTCACGTGTGGAAGGCCATTCGGGCGAAGAAAAAAATTTGGGTTCCTAAAAATGCGCGACTAACTCCGGCAGCTAAAGATTTAGGTAATTCCAGAAAAATTTTTGAATTTGAATAAACCTTAAAAACATTTTTCATAATTTCACAGTTTCCCCAATTTCCGGTAAAAACACTTCAGTTTTAGCATTCCAATCTTTTACTTGTTCTTGCATCCATTCCAAAGCCGTATCATTTCCACCATGCACCAGCACTAATTTCTTCGGATTGATATCCTGAATCATTTTTAAGATTTCCTGTCGGGTAGAATGCCCGCTGAAGTGCACGCGTTCAATCCGGCAATTTCTCGGTACCGGTTCGGTGAGTCCTGGTAAAGTGATTGATTCGTGTTTTTTACTATGAGCAACGACATGCGCGGCAGAATCCGGACTGGTATATCCAACAAAACAAATCGTGTGCTGCTGTTCACGCATCATCTTATAAGCGAGCCAATAGGATGGCGTGTTCTCGTGCATCATGCCTGAACTTGCAATAATAACCGAAGGCCTCTTCAGCCATAACCCGTGAGACAAAATGTCTTGTTGATCGATCACATTAAATTCTACATCATCGAAAAAATATTGGTCGTCGACACGATGACTGTACTCAATCGTCAAATCATAAATCCGTGCAATAGCGCGTCCCATTCCTGAAACATAAATATCGGCGTCAGGAATAAGCTTTCGTTGTTTCAAATTATTGACCAGCCAAAGCATTTCCTGCGTTTTTCCCAGTGCAAACGCCGGGATCAATACGGAACCTTTTTTATCGAATGTTTCATTAAGAATTTTTATTAGCGACTGAACTTCCTGTTTTCGTTTGATGGACTCCGCTTCTTCATTGGCGCCAAGCGTGCATTCCGAGATCAGTACGTCAACCGGATCTTTCGGGTTGATCGCTCCACGAATTAAAAATTGATTGGACGCTGATGTGTCACCGGTATAAAAAACGCGTCCTTCGCGCCCATGCAAATACAATCCTCCCGCTCCAAGCGTATGCCCGGCCGGATACCATTTTCCTTCGATCCCGTCATGCGTGTTTTCGTGGCCGTAAATTTTAAAAGATTTGTCAAATTTCATTCCTTGCACGATGTATGAAACAAGATCAACATCTTCATGAGAATATAGCGGATATTCAAGAATGTCTTTTTCTTCTTTGAGCAGCTTCATGACCGTCACGGTATTATGCAACAACGTGGAATACAGAAAACTCGAAGCATACGTCATGAAAATGCGTGAATGCGGAAAATTTTTAATGGCCATCGGCAAGGCGCCTATATGATCAAGATGACAGTGGGTAACCAGAATCGCATCAATCAGGTGATCGCGAACATGATCGAATGAAGGAAGAGATTCATAACCATAACGAACGGGATGCATCCCGGCGTCAAGTAACATTCCGATGCGATCAAGCTGAAGAAAATGTGAGTTGGCTCCGATATGTTTTGCGCCGCCGATAGATTGAAATTTCATGATAAATCAGGCACCCACTTTTTATCCGAAAACGGATAAACTTAAATCATGCGATAGATTTTCGAGAATTTTAATGCCGCCGAGACTGTTTCCTTTTTCGTCGAGTGCCGGTCCGAACACCGCTATGGCCATTTCACCCGGAACGATCGCTACAATACCGCCGCCAACGCCGCTTTTTCCCGGCAAACCGACGCGGCTTGCAAAAGCTCCCGACCCGTCATAAAGGCCGCACATTGTCATCATAGCATTAACAAATTTTACCGTATCCGTCGTCGTAACGATTTGATCGGAACTGCTGCTTTTGCCGTCGTTGGCAAGGAACACACACGCTTGTGCCAACTGCTCACACGTCATCACGATCGAACATTGCCGGAAGTATGCATCAACAGCCGCATCGACGTCACCGTCGATTTTGTCGAAATGCTTCATAAAATGTCCGACCGCACGGTTACGATGACTGGTCTGATATTCCGAGCGGTAAACAGTTTCGTCCATCGAAAGATCCGAATGGTTTGAAATTTTTTTTACAAATTCGAGCAAATGATTAAATTTTTCTGGCGCCGTTGAACCCTCGATCAGGCTTGTTACGGCTATGGCGCCGGCGTTAATAAAAGGATTTCTCGGCTTTCCATCTTCGTATTCCAATTGTACCAGTGAATAAAAAGGATTGCCGCTCGGTTCGAGACCAACGTGATTCAATAATTTTTTCTGTCCAAAGTGGTTGATCACATACGTCAACGAAAAAATTTTTGAAATGCTTTGAATGGTAAACGGGACCGTCACGTCGCCGGCCGTATACGTTTGCCCGTCAGCCATGTGTACACAAACGCCCAAATGATCCGGATTCGCTTTGGCTAATTCAGGAATATACGTGGCCACTTTTCCACGACGGATAAAAGTCCGGGCATATTCAACCGCATTCAATAAAATGTCTTGCATGGAAAAATTATAATAGGTGGGGAATCAATTAAAATGATACATGACTTTTTCGATCATCAGGTTGACGCGCGAATTGGAATCGAGCATCTCCGGCAGCACTTTCGCTACCGTGGCGCGGTATAAAACGCCTTTACGGATTTCGTCGTACATGATTTCGGAAAGTTCTTTTTTGAGGTATCCGATCATCTTGCCTTCGGCGGTTTGAACCGATACGGCAAAAGGATCGTGCGGATTGCCGGGCTCCGGAACGAGCATCACGCGTGAGCTTTCGGATAAATCGTCTAGATTAATATCATAATGCCGAACTCCAACTACGCGTGTAAAAAAACGCATTTCGGCGAGATAGAATTTTTTAAGTTCGTTTTCCAACTCGATTTTGATCGTGCGATCAACAGGATCGGGTTCCGATTCGCTTTCAGAAAACTCCGCTTCGTCGTCTTCCTTCCATGGTTCGGAAGAATCGTCGATCGGCTGTTCCGGAGAATCCTTTTCCTCCTCTGCATTTTCGAGAAATGGCTCCTGTTCCTGCCTTAATTCTTCTTCCTGCAAAAATTTATCAACGCTGGGCAAATCCATTTTGCCTAAAAACCAGATGAGATTGAAATCGATATAGTCTTCAGGCTTTTCATCAAAATTCATTAACTGGTATTCAGCCAGAATATTGATTTTCAGTTTGTCCGGGAGAACGCGGGATAAAAATTCACGCACCGGAACCATCGCCGTAATGCCACTATCGATCAGCATTTCAAGCCGATGAATACCGGGATAAATCGCGCCTTTGGCGAATAAATAAATGATCTCAAACGATTCAATCAATTCCTCCGATAAGTCGGCCAAAACCGAATCGCCCGGAAGATCTTTATATTCCAATACGACCATTTCAAGAAAAGACTGGTTATCCAATTCAATCGTAAACGTATCGACGGTCTCAAATTGATCCAGCGGCAAACTGGACTTGCTGTTAAACCGATGCGTTTTTTTCGTTTCTTTCTGCTGGAAAGTAGACACTTCCGTCAGAAAAAGCTGCGAATATTCGGTTTGAGCAAAAGAGGCAAAAATGTTAGTAAAGGGGGAAGATTGTAAAGAAAATTCAGTATAAAGATGCACCAGATAATAACGAACGACGGGAATTTTTAGGTGGGGCAGCTTAGATTTCATTCAGCTCCTCCAAAAAAATTAAAAAATAAATCCGTAAACGAAGCAGAATGGATTAATAAAAGATAGCACCTCCGGCAGGGTAAATCAAGTTATATTTTTGTTGCGCAATCTATGGCTTATTATTGCATACTGAACACAGGCTGATTGTAATTTCCCCGTTGCTTCCAATTCCCTTCTTCGTTAAACTTATCTACCTCAGACCCAAGACTTATACAAACCTGGTTCCATGAACTTCAAAATTTTAATTTTCCTGTTTGCCGCCGTGTCTTTAGCCGCACAGGATGA